>NC_018605.1:300000-600000 GCF_000304455.1 Cardinium endosymbiont cEper1 of Encarsia pergandiella | reverse complement strand
ATAGGTAAAAAATGATAGCTACTGGTATGGTAGGTCATTATGTTATCCATCCACTAATCTATTATACCGAATTGTTCCTTGATGGTATGAATGGCTTGATGGTTTTCTGCCATAATCATCAGCAAGTCAAAAGGAGCAATAACGGTATCACCTCTTGGAATTAGATGTACACCATTTCGTTTGATAAGCACAATCAATGCATTTTCTGGAAAACTCAACTGTACGATTTTTTTACCAATAGCCGGAGCATCTTGGGAAACCATTACTTCTATTAGCTCACTGTTTACTTCTTTGGATAACTGAATAGTAGGTTCATGTTTGTGGACGGTTGGTGCTTCTAATTGTAGCCACTTGGCAAGAGGCGAAAGGGTGGTGCCTTGAAATAAGATAGAAGTAAGCACAATAAAAAAGACAATATGGTAGATAATATCTGCTTGGTGAATATTATCTAACAATGGATAGGTAGCAAAAACAATAGGAACAGCTCCTCTAAGCCCTACCCAAGAGATAAAAATCTTGTGGCTTACATTTAATGTTTTAGAAAAAAACAATGAAACAAAGACACTCAACGGACGGGCTACAAACATTAAAAAGATGGAAAGCAACAGGCCAATCCCAGCTATAGGTAGAAGTTTATGGGGGTAGACCAACAGCCCAAGCATAATAAACATAATAATTTGCATCAACCAAGAAATGCCTTGACAAAATTGAATAATGCTCTTTTTATGTGGGAAATCTTTATTGCCTAAGATTAATCCAACCAGGTAAACCGCAAGAAAGGCATTGCCATGCAAAAAGTGAGTGGCTGAGTAAGTAAAAATAACTACCGCCAACATTAAACCTGGGTAAAGCGAACGATTGGAAAGACGCAAGTTATCGAGCAATATCAGCATGATTTTACCTACTAAAAGGCCCGCTAGCCCTCCTACGACCATTTCTTGAATAAAGATACCGATCGCTTGCATGGGTCCAATAGCTTGTTTGTTAAGCAGCAACGTTTTAAACAAAAACATTAAAAACCAAGCCATCGTATCATTACTCCCCGATTCTAATTCCAACATCGGACTAAGATTGGCTTTGAGGTGCATATTTTTAGCCCGAATGATCGCAAAAACTGCAGCTGCATCTGTAGAGGCAACAATCGAACCCATCAGTAGCCCTTCTAATAAAGTGAATTGTATATTACCCCCCCAAAAGTTGGTAAGCGCCCAAATAAATAGTCCGACACTAAAAGTAGTAATTAAAATACCTACAGTTGCCAGTAATATACCATTCCAAAGAATAGGGCGTATATGCTTGTACTCGGTTTCTATGCCTCCTGTAAAAAGAATTAAACTTAGGGTAACAGCACCCAATAATTGGGCAGCTATAGGGTTATGAAAATCAATATTTCCTAATTTTTCATGACCGGCAGCCATGCCTACCAATAAAAAAATAATCAATGCTGGAATACCTAATCTGGTAGATAACTTGGTAATGACAATACTCAAGAAGAGTAAAAAAGAACCGGCAATCAGCAAGCTTTCTGGAACTAAATGCATAAATTTCTAAATTAAAACACACAAGGCTAAAGCGATAAACGACAACAGGCATACAGAGGTATGCTGTACAATGTTTTTTGAAATTAACGTAAATTTACATAAAAATTAGTGCATCATAGGCTACTATATTAGATAAATAATCTATGTATGGCTACTTTTATGATAGATCTTAACCTTTAACTTAGCAAAAAATTAAGCTTTATAGGCTACACCAAACCATCGTATGCGTTATTTTATATACATATCCTATTTTGGTAAAGCGTATAGTGGCTGGCAAATTCAAAAAAATGGGCCCTCTGTGCAACAAGTAGTGGAAACGGCACTGGGTAAGCTACTATCTACAACTATTGCTATTTCAGGCAGCAGTCGAACCGATAAAGGGGTCCATGCCCTGCAACAAGTCGCCCATTTTGACCACATACCGCCTATAGACCTTGCTGATTTGACCTATAGGCTTAATAGGGTTTTGCCATCTGATATCAGCATTACAGCTATTCGCCCTGTAGCATCGGATGCACATGCCCGTTTTGATGCATGTTACCGTAGGTATGCTTATACGATAGTCACCCAAAAAGATCCTTTTTATAGGGAACAATCGGTTTGGCTACGCCGTATGCCACCACTTGACTTATTAAATCAGCTTGCAGCTTTATTTTGTTTACAATCGGATTTTGCATTTTTTAGTAAAAAAACTGATGACGTAAAAACATTCGTATGCAATGTAGAAGAGGTTTTTTGGTTGCAGATGGATCACAAAATTATTTTTCAGATAAAAGCGAATCGTTTTCTACGCGGTATGGTTCGCACCATTGTAGCTACGATCCTGAAAGTAGCAACTGGTAAAATGGATATAGCCACCTTAAAAGAACTGATTCGGCAGAAACCTAGGGTACGCCCTACGCTTGCCTTGATGCCACCAGATGGGTTAACATTGGTGGAAGTAGGGTATCCAGAAAAATTATTTATACAAACCAATGAATCATAACCAAGATCCTATTGTAGCACTTGCTACACCACAAGGGGTGAGTGCCATTGCAGTAGTACGGCTATCTGGACAGGGTGTTATTGGCATCGTCAACCAAATATTTCGGGGCAGTGACCTGACCCAACAAGCTTCTCATACCATTCATTTCGGGGTCATTCAAAAGGGTGCAACTAAAATTGATGAAGTACTGGTTTCGATTTTTATAGCCCCTCATTCTTTTACCAAAGAAGATGCGGTAGAAATTTCTTGTCATGGAGCTCCCTTTATTGTCACAGAAATGATACAACTGCTTGTAGCACAAGGTGTCCGGATAGCTGAACCAGGTGAATTTACCAAGAGAGCCTTTTTAAATGGTCGGTTTGACTTGGCACAAGCAGAGGCGGTAGCCGACTTAATTACAGCGGATAGCACACTAGCCCATCAAACGGCGCTTCATCAAATGCGGGGTGGTTTTTCTTTAGCTTTAGAAGGATTACGTAAATCGTTGCGCCATTTTGCAGCTATGTTGGCACTAGAACTCGATTTCGCAGAGGAAGATGTAGCCTTTTTAGACAGAGCAGATTTAAAAAAATTGGCCGATGCACTTATTGAAACCTTAGAGAGGCTGATAGATAGTTTTCAAATGGGGAATGTCATAAAACAGGGGGCTTCTGTAGTGATTGTTGGCAAACCCAATGTAGGCAAATCAACATTATTGAATAGATTATTGGAAGAAGAACGGGCCATTGTTTCCCCTATAGCAGGTACTACACGGGATACCATTGAGGGAACGTTACACTTAGGGGGTATACGGTTTAGGTTTATAGATACAGCTGGTTTACGAGAAACGACCTCAGATGGCATAGAAGCGACAGGCATCGAACGGACCAAAAGACAATTAAGCAAAGCCTTTGTAGCGCTCTACTTGGTAGATCTATCGAATACGAGTTTTAGACAAGCAGAGGAAGATCTGATTGCCTTGGGGTTAGAAGGATTCCCATTACTTAAAGTTGGCAACAAAATGGATCTTGTGCCATCTGGTGATCTAACACCATTTAAAGGGTATTTGTGGATTGCTGCCCAAACTGGTAAAGGTATAGGGCCACTTAAAGATCAACTTTTGAAACAGATCGCACAAAAGCCCACCGATGGAATTGGCACTATTGTGGTCAATGCACGCCACTTCGATCGGTTACAAAAAAGTAAACAAGCCCTAGAAGCAGTTATAATTGGGCTGGAGCAAAAACGATCGAATGAGTTACTAGTTGTAGATCTAAACAGTGCCCTACAGGCACTAGGAGAAATTACGGGAGAAATTACGACAGAGGAAGTGCTGGGCGATATTTTCTCTAAATTCTGCATTGGGAAGTAGCAGATTTTTTCATTTATGCCAATGGATTAGGCTCTGCCGCGTCTATCGTTGATTTTGTATAGATCTCTCCCTAGTATTAAATTTTAGATATTATGCGGCCATAAGTTTAGCAAAGTTCTCAAAAGTAGATACCTGTTTTTTAGCTCGGATTATTTGTCCTTTTTGAATGATTTTAATATTTTCTATTCCTGTAATGGTAATGTTAGCAGCATGGAAGATAACATTTGTTTTAAACAAAGGTGATAGAACGCATCTATCTACTCTAATACTTTTTCAATAGAATCGTTCCAACGTTCTATCTTTTCTATCAGCTGATTGGTTGTTGTACCAGCGGCTTCTTGCATTTTTAAATAGGCTACTAAGCAATCAAATGCTACCATAGCTAGCAGGTCTTGCTGATCGTGAATGCCAAGTTTTTTTTGATATCCTCTAATCCGTTCTGTTAAGATACTACCCGCCCTTCTTACAAAGGTTTCATCTTCTGGTTGTATCTTCATAGGATAGATTCGGTCACTGATTTTAATTTTTATAGAGAGTGATTCCATGGTGTTACACTTGTTCAAAATAGGCCAAACAGAGATCTATTTCTTTAATATACTGATTAATCTGATGGACTAAATTATGTCCCAATCGAGGGGAGTCATGGGTTGCTGTAGGTGCATTAGGGTTTCTTTTTGACGCTTCCAGTAAAGACTTTAATGCTTCATTTTCTTCTGTTAAATGTACAATTTGTTTTTGGTAGTTTCCATGCAGTTGTAATAGCTTTGCAACTGTTTTTTCAAATCGTGCTATAATGAGGTGATCCTCTTTAGATGAATTATCTTCTAATAATGACATGCAGTTCACGTTCAAAAGCTTGCATCAGTTGATACATAATTTGATCAATACTTTTGTCATCTAATGTCTTCTCAGTATCTTGTAGGGTAAAACTAATGGCATAAGCCCTTTTATTTTCTTGTAAACTTGGCCCTTCGTAGACATCAAAAAGATGGATGGATTGAATATTTTTATGCCCCTTCCTTAAAATTAAATCTTTTATGTCTTGGAAACAAATTGCCTTATCTACTATCAACGATAGATCTCTGTTAACGGCAGGAAATTTAGAAATAGGTTGATAAATTTTATGTAGTCTACTGATCTTTAACAGTTGATTCCAACAAATATCTGCAAAGAAAATAGGTTGCTCCAACGAAAAATAATTTGTAATAGATGGCTGAACCTGGCCAAAAGTTGCCACTACTTTACCACTGTCTACGACTTCAACGCCTTGTGTATAGAATGGGTGGTTAACTGCTTTGTAGGATAGATCCATAATACCCAACTTTTGTACAAGTTGTTCTATAGTAGCCCGAACGTTTTGTAACGTTATAGGCCTTACCTGGCTTATCTGATTAAGCAGTTCTACTTGCCCAGTCAACCAAAGGGCTAATCTTTTTTCTTCATTATATGATGTGCCATCTTGGTGATAGATCGTACCCAATTCAAATAGTTGTAAATCGTGGTGACGACGTGCAAGATTGTAAGCGATCACTTCTAGTCCACTAAAGAGCAAACTAGACCGTAATGCATTGGTAGATGCACTCAGTGGATTAAGAATAGAGATTGTTTTTGGGGTAGCTCCTATACTTGTATAAGCTTCTTTGGTTAAAGAATTGGTGCATATTTCATAATAGCCATTGGATACCAAAATTTTTCTAATTTCTTCTGCCACTTTATGGGTCTTATCTATTGTACTTTCAGGAGCGAAACAAGCAGCAGGTAAATGGTTAGGAATGCGGTCATAGCCATATATTCGTGCAATTTCTTCAATCAGATCAGCTTTTCTGGTTACATCTACTCTGTAAGGTGGTACCTTTGCAGTAAACCCCTGCTCAGTTTCTGCTTCAATAGCTATTTCTAAGTCTGTTATAATTTGTTTAATGGTAGTTGGCTGAATTGCTTTACCCAAACATCGCGTAATCTCTGCATAAGCAATAGGAATATTGAAATGGGCTAATGGGGTTGGATAATATTCTACTACGTCACATGCTTCTGCAGACGGGATCAGTTCTTGCAACAATAGTACTGCTCTTTTTAGCGCATAAAGGGGAAGATTGGGATCTGTCCCACGTTCAAATCGAAAAGAAGCATCCGTTTTAATATGATGGTGCTGCGCTGCACGACGTATAGCGGTTGGATGAAAATAAGCGCTCTCTATAAAAACATGTTGGGTGGTTTCTGTAATACGTGTCTTGTATCCGCCCATAATGCCAGCCATTGCTATAGGACCCACTTCATCGCAAATCATTGGTTCATGACCAGCCAGTGTTCTGGTTATTCCATCTAATCCTGTAAATAAAGTACCTGGAGGACATAGCTGAACCATCAGCGACTGACCGATGATGGTATCATAATCAAAAGCATGTAAGGGTTGGCCCAATTCATGCAATACAAAGTTGGTTACATCTACTAGATTATTAATTGGTTTTACACCAATGCGCAATAACCTAGTACGCAGCCATTCGGGAGAAGGTTGAATGGTGTTATTTTTAACCAAGAGTCCTGTATAACGTGGACATAGTACAGGATCTATATGATCTATTTTTAATGGCCGATCAGATCGTACAGTGTGAAAATCCTCGATGGAAGGAAGCGTTGTAGGAAGGTGTAAAATAGCTTTTAGCTCTCTGGCTATACCTAGGTGTGAGCAAGCGTCTGCTCGATTGGGTGTAATTTCGATTTCTAAAATTTCATCTACTAGATCTTTAAAATAATCTTTGGCCGGCGTTCCGGCAGGTAACATAGTGGACAATACGATAATACCAGCATGTGCTGGTCCGATGCCAATTTCATCTTCTGCACAAATCATTCCTTCAGACCAGACCCCTCTAATTTTAACGTTTTTAATTTGCAAAGGGGTTTGGTCTACATAACTGTAAATGGTACTACCGACTGGTGCGACCACTACCTTCTGACCAGCTTCTACATTAGGGGCACCACAAACAATAGTGCACGGTCTATCTGATCCAATATCCACTAAGGTTTGCTGTAATCTATCTGCATTAGGATGGGGTAGGCATGATCGCACTTCACCTATTATAAGCCCCTCCAAACCACCCTTAATGGTGGGGTGTATGTGTACTACTTCTAACCCCCTTTGGGTTAAAAGAGGTGCCAATTCTAAAGCGCTTAATGAAAAATTTATATAAGACTTTAGCCAATTTAGTGATATCTTCATAATGCGTAATCAATCCATTCATGATTATGTAGCCATCATTCCACGCTTCTGTATAACCATTTGGTTTATTAGATAGGTTTGCGCTATTTTTAGATAGGCGCCTTTTGTAAAAAGAAACAAGTCTATCAATAGTTTGCCTTTAGTTTTGATGATTGACTCGTTTTAATAGCTGCACTGCATAAGCATCCCAATCATTAATAGGACTTCTAGCTATGCCAGAATCCATAGCAGCATGTGCAACAGCTATAGAAACGGTAGAGAGTAAACGGGTATCCATCGGTTTGGGGAGTATGTATTCTTTACCAAAATGGATGGTTTCACCATAGTATTTACGAATACCAACGGGGACCTCTTCTTGTGCCAGTTTTTGAATAGCTTGTACAGCAGCTTGTTGCATGGCTCCATTAATAGCAGAAGCACCTACATCTAAAGCACCCCTAAAAATGTAAGGAAAAGCAATTAAGTTATTTACTTGGTTCGGGAAATCGCTACGTCCTGTGGCAAAGATAACATCTGGTCTAGTAGCCATAGCATCTCGGTAAGAAATTTCTGGTAAAGGATTGGCTAATCCAAAAATAATAGGATCCTTAGCCATTCGCTCTATACTTTGGCTCATTAATATGTTCCCAGAAGAGAGTCCTATAAAAACATCTGATCCGATTACTGCATCATGTAAGGTATGCACGGGGCGGTCTGTAGCAAAAGGTGCTTTAATAGGAGTAAGTGTATCACTACCCCGACGAATCACTCCTTGTCTATCACACATAACAATCTGCGCCGGATTGGCGCCTAAGGCAATCAAAAGTTTTGCCGTTGCAATGGCTCCTGCACCAGCTCCACTAAAAACGATTTGTATCTCTGTAATATCTTTATTTGCAATTAATAAGGCATTTAATAAAGCAGCCGCTACCACAATAGCCGTAGCATGTTGGTCATCATGCATAATCGGTATATCCAATTGATCTATTAAAGATTCTTCAATCTGGAAGCATTCAGGTGCTTTAATATCTTCTAGGTTAATGGCACCAAAAGTAGGCGCCAATGCTTTAATAACCTGTATCACTTCTTCAGGAGCAGTTGCATCAATTTCGACATCAAAAGCATCCACACCAGCAAACCTTTTTAAGATCATTGCCTTTGCTTCCATAATTGGTTTAGCGGCTAAAGGTCCGATATGTCCATAACCTAATACAGCTGTACCGTTGGATAGCACACCTACCAAGTTGCCTTTATTGGTATATTGGTAAATACGGTCACTACAGGCAGCAATTTCTTCGCAAATTACACCGACACCAGGTGTATAAGCTGTAATGATATCACGAGGTGTATGAAGGGATTTGGTGACACAGGTACCTATTTTACCAGCAGGAAATTGGGCATGATAGGCTAAAATTTGTTCCTTAGTAACAGCTGTTTTATTCATAATATTTCGATATTTAGGTAAAAAATCTTGGACATATTAACGTAAATATTTGCTTGCTAATCAGTAGCAGATACATCAAGTTACCATTTTTAAATTATTTATACTAAAAGTTGCTGTATGAATCAATGGCTTAGTTTATAGTGTAGTTGTTTGCTCCGCAATTGTCCACAAGCGGCGTCAATATCTGTACCATGTTCTCCACGCACGATTGCATAAATGCCCTGTGCACGCAGTGTAGAAATAAAATGATAAATGGTTTTGGGTAGACTGCGTTTGTAATGGCCTAATTCATTTACTGGGTTATAGGGAATAAGATTTACATGAATCAAGTGGCGTTGCTTGCGTGCCAAAATTAAATTGGCTAACTCAAAAGCACATGATTCTGAGTCATTCACATCTTTTAGTAGAATATATTCAAAAGTTAGGCGTCTATTTGTTTTTTCCAGATAGTAATCTATCGCTTCCATAAGTTTTTCTATGGGAATAGCTGTATTGAGCCGCATAATCCGTGTACGTAGTATATTGTTGGCTGCATGCAAGGAAAGGGCAAGATTCACCTGTAGACCTTCATCTGCAAAAGTTCTTATTTTGCGATCTAGTCCACTGGTAGAAACCGTAATATGTCGTGCACCAATAGCAAGGCCTTTTGCATGGTTGACAATATGTATGAAGCGCAAAAGATGATCATAATTATCGAATGGTTCTCCAATACCCATGACAACGATATGGCTAATTCTTTTTTGCCCAGGCGCTGTATCCAACTTTTTTTGCATATGGAGGAATTGCTCTACTATTTCGCCTGCTGTTAAATCTCTTTTCTTGGGTAGGAGACCGCTGGCACAAAATGTACAACCAATATTACAACCCACTTGTGTGGTAACACAAATCGATAGCCCATACCTATGTTCCATTAAAACTGTTTCAATTAAATGGCCATCATGCAGTTTCAGTAAACATTTAATCGTTCCATCCTTAGCATATTGAACCTTATCTTCTACTATGGAAGTCAATGAAAAGTGTTTATCTAGTAGCGATCGAGTGGTTACACTTAAGTCACTCATTGCACTAAAGCTATTGACCCGTTTTTGGTAGATCCATTTCCAAATTTGGCCACCACGGAAAGGTTTTTCACCCTGTTCTGTCAACCAAAGTATCAATTCTTTTTCAGTTAAATTATAGATAGATGGTTTGGACAAACAGCTGCTTAGAGGTGCTGACATAAAATTGGTTAAAATAAAGTATTAAAATTATATAGCATACTAGTATATTGTTATAATGCGCAAATAAGCACTAGAAAAAAATTTAATGGTTTGGAAATATTTTATTCAAAATATGATACATGCATATGATGACCAATAGACTTAAGCTGCTAAAACCATCGTTAAGCTTTGCTTCTTTAGAAGAAACAATCTTATTTAGCCATTGCCATGGGATAGGTAAATAGTAAAAAGTGGAGTAGATTTACAGCAAAATGGACGATCATCGCGCATACTACTTTACCTGTTTTGTAATAGGCATATCCATATAAAAAACCAGCTATAGCCGCGAGTCCCATATAGATAAGACCTCCTTTAAAATGTACTATGCCAAATAGGAATGAAGCGAGTATAACGGCCCATAATCCATTGTGCACGCCATAACGGGTTAACCCATTTTGAATGGCTCTTTGTAAACAACCACGAAAAAGTACTTCTTCTGTCAGACAAACTAAAAAAAAATTATGCATGATCCATATCCACAGTATATTGGTCAGGCAAGGATCAAATAATATAAGGCCACTTAGATAACCGAGTATAAAAATAAATGGAATAGAGCATATATAGGGAACAATGGTATATTTCATGAGCTGTTGACAGCTCAGGTTATTATTTTTTTCTAAAGTAGATAGGTCACTCATACAATAAACCATTAGCACAACCATAGGCTGATCAAAGTTTAAATGCATTGAAAAGGGTATAGATAATGTGGATAGTTTTGATTCATGGACCACCCATAAATTCAAAAACCCTGGGAGATAATGAATCATAGCTGCTACTATAAATGTATATATTATTATACACAATAAAGTCTTTAGGAACTTGTTCAGTAGAAAATTTAAATATATATAATTAAGAGTGGTAAATAGCGCTAAAAAAAAGATACCGATGCTATTTATTACACCTTGGTACCACGCTACTAAATTTGTAGCGATTATCCATAGGTAGATAGGTCTGCTTTTCTTACAAAATAAAGCTACCACTATGGTACACATTAAAAGCAGGTAGGTAGCGTTCATTTGATATATGCCATTTAGCCTACCTACACATTAAAACGAAAAAGGATTACATCACCATCCTGGACTATATAATCTTTACCTTCTATGCGTAGCTTTCCCGCTTCACGACAACCATTTACACTTTTATAGGTTTGATAATCTTCAAAAGCAATAACCTCTGCTTTAATAAATCCACGTTGAAAGTCTGTATGAATTACGCCTGCTGCTTGAGGTGCTTTCGTGCCATTTTGAATAGTCCATGCCCGTACTTCTTGTGGGCCTACTGTAAAATAGGTAATAAGCTGAAGCAACGAATAGGCTGATTGAATAAGCGTGTCTAATGCAGATGCTTTAAGTTTGTATGTTTGTAAGATAAAATCTTTTTCTTCACCACTTAATGCGTTAAGTTGTATTTCTAATGCAGTTGAGCCTACAATCATCTTACTATTTTCTTCGGTAACAGCCTCTTGTAGGGAAGACAAGTGAAGGTTCTTGTGGCCAAGTATGGTGGCCTCATCTACATTGGCAAAGTAAATAACAGGTTTTGACGTAAGTAGCTGCCAATCATCAATCAATGGCTGATCTGCTGCTGTTACGCGAATATCTCGTGCATTACGGCCTTGTTTAAGTGCTGTTAAAAATAGATTCAATAGCTTATAGCCATCTTGTGAAGCTTTTGATGGATGTTTAGCAAACTGCTCCATTTTATTTAACCTTTTGGTTAAGCTATCGATATCCTTGCACCGTAGTTCATGGTCTATAATTTGTTTGTCAAAAACAGGATCTACACCACCAGCTACATGTAATACATCTTCATCCTCAAAACACCTGATCACATGTACAATTGCATCCACTTCGCGAATATGGCTAAGGAATTTATTACCCAACCCTTCTCCTTGATGGGCATCCTTTACCAATCCAGCTATGTCTACAAACTCTATAATAGCAGGTATACTATTTTTAGATTTTGCCAGTCTAACAAGGAGGTCGATACGTGGGTCTGGCACCATTACCATACCTAGATTAGGCTCTATGGTACAAAAAGGAAAGTTCGCAGAAGCTGCATTCCCATTTGATAAACCATTAAATAACATAGATTTGCCTACATTGGGCAACCCAACAAGTCCACATTTTAAAGCCATGGATCAATGTATAAAATCAAAAACTTTAATATGACGGCTATCAGCATCCTAAATGTGTCTTAATTTGATGTGAATAGCTTATTTGTTTGGATTTTCTTCTGTATTCCGATCAAATTGATCGAATGCATAGTCCGCCATTAGCGTAGTTTTAAGGTGATCAACTACTTCATTAAGTGCACGAATAAATTTATTTATATCTTCTTTATATAAAAAAATTTTATGCCTTTCGTAAGCCATGCCATCTGTTTCTGCTCTTTTCTTACTTTCGGTGATGGTAAGATAATAGTCTTTGCTTCTGGTTGACTTTATATCAAAGAAATAAACTCTTTTTCCTGCATTTACTCTTTTGGAATAAACCTCATCTAATCCTCTGTGTAATTCCACTGTATAGTTAATTTATATATAAAATTATATATCCTGGTTCTGGCGACACGTTTTAATGCCCATGTAAAAAATTCTTTTTTTCTAGCAATCTTTCTTTTGTTTCTGGGTGATCTAGATCTAATACGCAACAGTCTACTGGGCAAACTGCTGCACATTGGGGTGTTTCATGAAAACCAACACACTCTGTACACTTGTCTGTAACAATATAAAAGGTATCATCTGTGTAGGGTGGTTGTGGCGTGGTTGCATCCAATAACGTTCCCCCTACCTCCACGCTTTTCAACTGCGTACCTTCAGCCCATTTCCAATCTGCTCCACCTTCATATATTGCAGTATTAGGGCACTCAACTGCACATGCACCACAATTAATACATGCTTCTGTTATCCGTAAAGCCATATTGCTAAAACTATTTTATAATACTTGCTAAATTAATAGAAATAAAAGATTGCAGCAAATTCTTATGTAAGGTTTGTATGAATAATTTTAAAGATCTAAGCCGATTTTTAAAATTTCCAATTCAATGATACCAGAGGGGGTATCGATTTGAGCAGTCTCAGATACCTTTTTACCTAATAGCCCTTTGCCCATAGGGGATTCAACAGAAATCTTACCCTGCTTTAGATCAGCTTCACCCTGAGAGACAAGCATAAAAACAGATTCTGTACCTGTTTTTTTATTCCTAACCCGTGTTTTAGAGAGAATAGAAACGCGAGATAAGTCAATTTCATCTGCTTGTAGTACTCTAGCATTGGCCACCAAAGTTTCTAAAGCAGCAATCTTTGCTTCTAATAATCCTTGTGCATCTCTAGCAGCATCATATTCGGCATTTTCACTTAGATCTCCCTTTTTATGAGCTTCTGCCAAGTCATTGGCCACCCGAATGCGCCCTTCGCTTTTTAACCAAATTAGCTCTTTCTTCATGCGCTCTAATCCTTCTTCTGTATAATAGGTCATCGAGGTTCTATGTTTTATGGTTTTAATTATTTTTTACAACGCAAATTGTTCGATTGCTTTAAAAAAACACTATTTCTAGTATGTTTAATACATTCATGCTAGTACTGCTTATTTATCAAAGAACTATAGACAAAAATAGGAGTAGGAAGGCAATGCATAACATGTTAAATTTATACCCAGCAAGGATGGGTATGACTACAACGCCCCAATGCATACCTACGGAGAGTAAGGCAAGGAGTACTGCTAAAAATCTTCCAATTGCTTTGATATTACCTTTCATCTTGATTCGTACTTACAAAAATTATACAGTCAGGTTTTACCCAATTTTTTTATTGTTCTGCATATACACACATTAGCACAAAAAATAACAGTATTTTTGGCTACTTGGTAGCAATTAGTAATATTGTCAAATTAACTTGGTTGGGAAGCCGTACAATATGGCTGTTTGCTGTCGGCATGGCCAAAGCTCTAATATAAAAAATAAAAGAATAAAATTAATAGTTGTATCGCATCTATGGTTGATTTTGTATAACGCGCTCTTTTCTCTTATATTTTAGGTATTATGGGGCGGTAAACTGCTACAGGTGTGAAACAAATAACATAATAAAATCAAATACATAGAAATAAAATTAATATTTTCTTGTCCTAATTTTTCTGTCCGCTACATCCTTTTTAAATGAATATCAAAGGATATTTTTAATTTTTTCGTAAGCTTCTTCTAATTCAGAGACGGTGGTGGAATAGGGCGGTAACAGGTAAACAGCATTACCAAGCGGCCGGATCAAAAGTCCTTGTTCTAAACATTTTCTTTTGAAGGTTTGTGCATTGCCTACATCAAATGCGGCTATTGTACCGGTAATACGTTTATGTTTTGCTGGTAAATTGACTATTTCTTTTGTATGTGTATGATGAATGGCTTGAATGGATTGCATAGTACTTGGTTGCATCAATAAGTCCAAAGAAGCAATGGCCGCTGCACAGCCTAAAGGATTCGCTGTATAAGAATGGCCATGCGCAAAAGATTTGTTAAGTGGCTCATCCCAAAATGCTTTATAAACTTTTTCTGTCGTAATGGTTAAAGCAAGGGGTAAAAAGCCTCCTGTTAATCCCTTAGCAAGACATAGAAAATCTGGTATAATGTTAATCTGTTCGAAACAAAAGTAGGTACCGGTACGGCCAAAACCGGTCATTACTTCATCAAAAATTACTAAGATTTCATAGTTCTGTACCAAGTGAACGATCTGTTCAACAAAGGCTGGACGGCACATCTTCATCCCGTTTGCCCCCTGTATTAAAGGCTCTAAAACCAATGCAACAATGCGATCACCACTGGTACTTAAATGGGAGGCCAATACTTCAAGTGCATAGGCTTCTTTACTTTGCATGGCTTCATCTCCATCCCAAGTTGCAGGAAAAGGAATCGTTAAAACGGAAAAAAATAGATCTGAAAATAGTGTATGAAAACCAGATTTTACCCCTATACTCATTGCGCCAAATGTATCGCCATGATATCCACCATCAAAACTTAAAAAGATGGTTCTTGTAAGTACACCTTGATTGCGCCAATATTGATAAGCCATCTTTAGTGCTACTTCAACCGCTGTAGAACCATTATCTGAAAAAAAGAATTTGGAAAACCCTGGTAACAAAGGCTGGAGCTTTTCACAAAGCTGTACCGCAGGTTCATGGGTAAATCCAGCAAAAATCACATGTTCTAAAGTCATGCTTTGCGCATGTATAGCTTTGACTATATCGGGATGCGCATGACCATGTAAATTTACCCACCAACTAGAGATAAGATCTAAGTATGGTGTATCATCTGTATCATACAGATAAGACCCATAGCCCCTTTTAATGGCAATAGGCGGTTCAGCTGTTTTTTCTTGCGTAAATGGATGCCATATCAGTTTGCGATCTCTGTCCTTTAGATGCATAGTTTAAAAATAGTTTGTAATGGATCAGAAAAGGGTACTTCTATTAAGTGTTTTTGGGTTATATGGGCTAATCTAGGGATAGATGCCAGCACTTGCGTTTTACCATAGGATTCGATTGTTTGAAGATTATCTTGATGATATGGCCCATTTAAAATTATGCCTAGTACAGGTATGTCCCTTGCACGCAAGGCTTCTAAACTTAACAATGTGTGGTTAATAGTGCCAAGCGTAGACCGAGCTACTAAGATGACCGGTATCGCAAACTGCTTTATTAGATCAACCATAAGTATATTTTCATTAATTGGAACAAGAATGCCTCCAGCACCCTCTATAATTAAATGGTTGACTTTAGGTAACTCTATCTTGTTGATGTCAATTTCCTTGCTTTCCATTGATGCAGCCAAATGGGGGGATAATGGCGCTTTAAAGAGAAATGCTTCTTTATAGACATCGGTTCCTGTTAATTGATTGACTGTATAACTGTCTCTACCTAAAATAGCTCCGGTTTGAATAGGCTTAAAATAAGCGTATCCAGTATGTAGACAAAGCCAGCTACTTACAATGGTCTTACCAACATCTGTATCTGTTCCGGTGATAAAGATTTTCATCTACTTAAAATGCAAAAAAATACTTTATACGTGACCTTAATTTTATCTCTATACATGTTAATAATCCTTTTTAAATCAGCTATCGTAATGTGCTGGTGGCTGTAATTTGCGCCTAGTGCCTTTAAGTATCTCATAAAGTCGGCTGCGCTTGAAAAAACTACATCAAAGGCACATACATCGCAAAAGTATTTACTTGGCTCTAAGGAACCTATATAATGCTCTAATGCTGGTCTAGATGGATACCGATGGATGGGTGTAGTCAGAGAGGCATCTATAAAGATTTTAGACCATTCACTAAATGTACCATCGAGTAAACATGAAAAAGCAAAAAAACCTGATTTTTCGTAAAACTTTCTTATGGTTCTATATAAATCGTCTACCCATTGTAGTGCCAAATTGGAGATGATAAGATCATGAAAATCGAAATCTTGTACTTCCATATCACCTAAAATATAGCTGACCCTTTTACTGGGTAGTTTCTTTTTTGCTTTATCAAGCATATTAAATGATAGGTCATTTAAAGTAAACTTGCTTTCAGGAAAAGCATACAATAATATTTCTGGAATATATCCAGTACCTGTACCCAAATCTAAAATAGTATCTGGATGACATGTAGGAAAATGCTTTTTCAAGCAACCAACTAACTGTGTAGCACATTTTTTTTGAATAGAAGCAACTGCATCATAAGATGCGCTTGCGCTGTTAAAGTTGCGTTGTATGTATACTTTGGCCAATTCTATCTAAAAAATTTATAATTTGCTGATATATAAAATGACGCTCATATAGGCCTAAGCAATGATGACCTTTGTGATGCACTATAACTTTAACATATTTACTTAATTTACTAAAATTATCATATATAAGGGGTGGAGGTACAATAGAATCATTTTTTGCACCTATTATCAATAGTGGTATAGATGGGAATGGATGTGTAGTAGTGAGCAATGCCAAATCTTGGATCAACTTTGTTGTATTAAAACTTTTGGGAAAGGTATAATCTAGTCCACAACGTTTATGGAACGATGTCAATGTATCTATCGGATTGCGGTGAAAATAGTTGAAGATGGTTTTAAGTTCTAACCTTCTTTTTTTTTGCAATTGTGGATCAAATCCTAAAAAGTTTATAAAAGCCTGTATCCCAATAAGTGCCGTAAATTTCACCTTTAGGGAAGCCAATTTTATAAATCCAAGGGAATGACCCACACCAATAAATGGCTGATCAGTCGGAAGGTCTATTTTTTCATTTCCAAAATAACCAAGGTCTAAAGAATGGCAGCCAACGGTAGGAAAGTATTCTTTTATAAGTGGCTCAAAAAACTGCTGATCAAATCCCCAACCATGACAAAATATAAAAAGTGGTTTCATACTTGTTTAAGTATATCTACTAAATAGTCTAAATCCTGATCACTGTGACTTGTATTAAGTGCAATCCGTAATCTTGAGGTACCAGGTGGAACAGTAGGTGGACGTACCATAGAAACAACCAATCGATGTTTTAAAAGCTGCTCTTTTACATAGATGGCATGGCGTTCATCCCCTATAATAATTGGTATAATATGGGTGATTGAATGACCTATGTTAAATCCAAGGTGCTGCAATTTTCTCCTGAGTTTTTCAGCTTTAAAATATAAATTTTGACGTTGAGCAGTATAATGCCTTACTAAGTCCCAAGCTTTAGATGCGGCTCCAATTACCATTGGAGAAAGGGCAGTCGAGTAGATAAACCCTGGACATTTATTAATTAAGTACTCCTTTAGGATATTGGCACAAGCAACATATGCACCAAAGCACCCCAAAGCTTTACTGAAAGTGCCTAATACTAAATGGGGAATTTCTGCAAGGTTAATATGCGTGGATAATCCATAGCCATTATGGCCAATCATACCCGTTGCATGTGCTTCATCTAAATATAGAAAAGATTCATTTTCTTTACTAATCGTAAAAATTTCATCTATCGGTACTATATCTCCATCCATACCAAAAATGGTTTCCGTAACGATAAACTTTGGCCTTTTGTCATCTTTGTGTTTGGTCAACAACTTACTTAAATGATCCATGTCATTATGTTGATAGCGTATAAGCTCAGCATGACTTAAAAATACAGCTTGATACAAACTTGCATGATTCAATTTGTCAAAAAAAACAATAGGTCGACTACCCCATACTGATGCATCTAATAGACTAGAAAGAACTGTTATATTAGCTTGAAAACCTGAATTAAAAATAAGACCTGCTTGCGTTTTTTTATCTTGGGCAATTTTATTTTCAAAAAGCTGAAATAGGCTTTTATTACCAGAGAGTAAACGAGAACCTGTAGCACCTACTCCAAACTCCTGTCCAGCAGATTGTGCTGCTAAAAATACTACTTTTGACTTACTGAGCCCAAGATAATCATTCGTAGAGAAATCAATGTGGTTTTTATCCAAATCTAATTGTAACTGTCTATATTTTTCTTTAGATTTTTGTTCATGAAGGTATTTATGATATAACTTGTACATAATTTTATCTAAAAAAATGTCAAAATAATGGTTCCAAAATGGACTTTTTCTGAGGTAGACAAAGTTTTTAGTCTTCCATTTCCAGAGTTAATGTATACAGCACAAAAAGAACATAAGCAACACTTTAATGCTAGTGAAATCCAAGTTAGTACGCTTTTAAGTATTAAAACAGGTAGTTGTCCTGAAAACTGCGCCTATTGCCCCCAATCGGCACACTATAACACTAGATTACAAAAAAAGTCTTTATCAACCATTGCAGAAGTAGTTGCAGCAGCCAAACGTGCAAAAGAAACGGGTAGCACCCGCTTCTGTATGGGTGCAGCCTGGCGTGGACCACGTGATCAAGATTTAAAAATTGTTTGCGAAATGGTTAAAGAAGTAAAAAAGCTAGGTCTTGAAACCTGTGTTACACTTGGTTTATTAAAAGATAACCAGGCTAATATGCTCAAAAGAGCTGGGTTAAATTTTTACAATCATAATGTGGATACTTCGGAAGCTTATTACGATAAAATTATAACGACACGTAGTTTTAAAGATCGTTTAAATACCCTAGAGCAGATCCGTAATGCAGACATTAAGGTCTGCTGCGGTGGCATTCTCGGTATGGGAGAAACAAATGAAGATCGCATAAAAATGTTGATCCTTCTTGCTAACATGGATACGCCACCAGAATCCGTTCCAATTAATATGCTGATGAAGATTCCTGGAACGCCTCTTGAGGATGTAGACAATATTGATCCGTTTGATTTTATTCGTACGATTGCAGTAGCACGCATCATGATGCCAACATCCTATATTCGTTTGGCAGCTGGGCGAGAGAAAATGTCAGATGAATTTCAAGCATTATGTTTTCTTGCTGGAGCCAATTCAATCTTTTATGGTGAAAAGCTACTTACTGCTCAAAATCCAATACCAGAACAAGATCATAATTTATTCCAACGGTTGGGATTGAAAAAAATGGTTATAAAGCCTATGGCAATAGATGCATAATGTTAAAATCACTGTAAAAATACAACATTAGAAAGATTCCTATTTGTTAGACTTGCTTGGAAAAACATAGTGGCACCAAAAAGGGTTCTCTCGCATCTATTTAAAAAAAGCATTAAGTTAGGGAGAGACCTATACAAAATAAACTACAGACACGACAGAACCATGCCTACTGCCCGTACATAAAACAATTGTCCGGAGACATGCCGCTTAAAGCCAAAATGCTTCCTGAGCAGTAAAAGTATACCTGAAATGGTCTTTAGATCCATAGGATCTGCATGATAAGATGCTTTACAGATATGGTCGTGGAATTGCATGAGTTTCATCATGGAATCTGCTTGCTCCTTAGGGGTAACAGGCGCTTCTATAGTTAAGGAATCTATAGGCAATTTAGCGGTCATTTTATTGAGGATATCCGTAATATCTATGGGCAGTACCATCAACATAGTAGGTTGTTTTTGGTCAAAAGCAGCTTCTAGATAGCCATAATGGGCACGGACTACACTAGATAGGGTATCCTGCTCCAGGTCTATAGATGGTGGGGCCTCTTTTTCTTTTTTAGGATCCATATAATCTATTTTATCATAGCATTATGGCAAACATACATAGGCCTGCTAGAAATAGCGGATATAGGGAAGCGAATAGGGCAAAAGACCACTCAAATGCAATAATGCCCCCTAAAAATGTAATGGCAACCACCTCTATAGCGAGATAGAGGGGGAATAGACATAATATTATCCCACAATAGGTCAAAGATAAAGATAGACTAAAGATGGGATCTAGCATATCCCACCAGTTCTCAATCAGTTTTAAGGGTAGATAAACAGCTAAGGTGATTAGCGAATCTAGGTTAATAAACCAGTTGGGAAGTATTTTGCCAAGGAAAGCTTTAGAAGCTATACAAAAAGCACCTAGCACCACTTGGCATATGGCAGCATGGATGCAACCTGGTCTAATAAACCAATAACTTAGAATGGCAGTAATAATTTGTATAGATCCCTATTAAATATAGGGTAAGATTGTTGGGTATCAGCTGAGCAAAAGTGTCTTTTTTATTGGCCCAAGCGTTTTGAATCGCTTCTTTTTGCTCCGCGTGCTTCCGGGAATCCTCTTGTTGGATTTGTCTAAATACGTTATCGGGTTTCACCCATCCTGCACCTTTCGGCTGTTTCAGTAGATAGTGTGCGACCATCATATCTAAACCATTGGCCAACATACAAACAAAGGAGCCGTCTATACCAGTTGTGGATGTAACCCATTTTTTCCAAGCTAAAATGGCCAAGACACCTGTACCCATCTATTAAAGCCGTACGAGACGTACCCCGAAAGCCAAAAACAGCTAACAAAGCTGGAAAGGCTATTATTGGAAGAGAAAAAGCAAAGGATAACATAAGTAAATCTAAAAGATCCTTACAATAAAAAGTTAAAAACATACTCGATAGGCCCACTAATAGGGTAGTCCATCTAGCTATTTTAAACTGGTAGACATCAGTAATTTTTTCTCTCTTTTGTAGGATCTTTACCATATCATTGCTAACTATAACGGAACAGGCGTTTAAATAAGAATCGGCTGTAGACATAGCCATGGCTAAAAAACTGGTACAAACTAGTCCCTTAAACAGGGGTGAAATATTAGTCATGATATAGTCCCATACACCTTCCACTGGTAATGTTGACCCACCCCCTATAAAAACAAATACACCAATCAGAAGTATAAATCCACTGATCAAAAAACCTAAAACACTCACATACAAAAAGACTTTTTTAGCTTGAGTAGGTCCAGAAGACATATAGACCCTTTGCATAATTGCAGGTGCCCCTAAATCAGGAACCATAGTGCATAGCATCATTGCCCACATACCCAATGATTTAATATCAAAGTGGAATAAACTGTTCAGCAGACTGTTCCATTGAAATTTTTTTTCAGTTTGTAACAAAGCAACTACCTCTACCATTGATTTACCTGTTTGTTTGAATATAAACCAAGCTAAAAGTGGAATAATTATAGCAAAAGTTACAAACTGCAGTAGATCTGTATAGGTAACCGCACGAACACCTCCAAACATAGAATAAAAAATAAGGACTAAAGTAGCAAGAATGCTAATGATGTCGGCATTAAATAAATTTAGAGTACATATGCTAATCGCGTTGGACATTACGATAATCTGCATAGCAATGAAGCAAATAGAACTGCAAATACCAACTAGAGCCGTAATAATCCTTGGCCAAGTACCATATACATTACCCATCATCTCTGGGACAGAAAGGTTTTGCATAAATGGCCCCATACGTAACATCAAACGACTAAAAAGCCATCTACTAAAACTGTTCACAAATAGAGAAAGTATAATCCAATATCGAGTTACCCGAGAATTTCTCCTCAGGTGATCACGGAACCTTACTAACCTGAATTCTAGATTATGTAAAAATTTTACAGTAATAGTTAGTTTATAAAGTTTATTTACATTTTTTGGGATGAAAATGAAGTACTTTCAGTGGGGGGGGGGGGGGGGGAAACATATAAAAACAGTTAGGGTTACTCATTAAACAACAAAGAATCGTATCGATAATACGTGAATCAATTCCGTGGACCCTTTGCGAAACTTAATACTCATTTACATAACTAAGAAACATATGCGTTATAGATATTTTTAGGTTATTTATTGAACTCATAAGTAAAAATATTGTAACTTATGCCTTAAAATTTTTGTAAAAATATGTCCTATAGCTACTGTTCATAATGAAGACATGGGGTTATTTAACTAAAAGCCCGGGTTGTCTGATTTTAGTTATTAAATCCTTGTTAACCAATTGATTCTGTATCATCCTGACTTTTATTTTTCCTTATTAATTTTTCTATAATCATTTGAATATCAATCATTTTATATTTTCTATAAAATTCATAATTTTGTATCAAATAATTTTCGTTTGTTGATATATGTGTTTAGTGAGATATGGTTTTTATATTTCAACAAATTAGCTATTTTTCTAACAGATAGACCCAAACTCAGTAACTCTATAATCTTGTCTCTATCAACATCAAACTTACTTTTTTGAAGTGTTCCTTTTGGTTTACCGAGTTTGATCCCATTCCCTTAAAACAAACGCGACAGAACCCAAAATCGTGCGCAAATGTACGCTAAACGCGTACCATTTAGTGGCATATTCCTCCATAACGTGTGCATCTGTAAAATTGAGATATATTGCTGTGGTCATTAGTCTATCATGTCCAAGTATCTTTTGTACAGATGCCAACGATATGCCTTTTTGTAATGCCAACGTGGCAAAAGTATGACGCAAAACATGGGGAGTAACTTCTTGTGTTATTTTTGCTTTGTTAGCAATCTGTTTAATAATTTTTTGTACTTGCCTTATTCCAATAGGCCAGGAATTATTAATAGTGAAATAATGTTCAAGCAATGTTTGAACGCGCTTAGACATAGGTACCACTCTTTTTTTAGATTTTTTCCCATATGGTCCACCTTTACCAGAAACACGGATTGCTTTTTGTTGCCATAGGATTTGCTCTGTAGTAAGTCCACACAATTCGGATACTCTTAACCCTGTATCTAATAAAGTCCATACGATTAATTTTTCTTGAACAGTTTCACAAGCCTGACAGAGCCGATCTGATTCCTCAAATCGTAAAGGTTCCCTTACATATTGATACGCCATGCTATGCTATTTCATTTAAGTTCGTAAAGGATTAAAATTTACGAATTTAATTCGTTATTTATGAAATCAGTAATTACTTTGTATGGATTACAATATAATAGATAATGAGTTACAAAAGATCATTCGATTTTTAGACTCATTTTTTGATAGTTCGTGATATAAGGCGGAACGCGAACCTGATTAAAGATATCTTTCATATGTTTTTTCTTTTCTTAGGTCCCATTTTGTATTAAATTTTAAAAATTGGTCCCTGTGTATCTAACTATATTGGACAGAAAAATTACGTATATTGTAGCGTGTAATTATATTATATACCTCTGATTACGGATTAAATAGATAGAATATTCTATGGAACAAATTACGCCAAAAGTAGATTTAGCCTTTAAGAAAATATTTGGAGTAGAGGAAAATAAAGATCTATTGATTTCTTTAATAAACGCTACGGTTTCAATTGAAGATCAGGTAGTAGATGTTACGCTATTGAATCCTTATAACCCAAAAAATTTTAGAAGCGACAAGCTATCTATTTTAGATATTAAAGCCACAAGTGAAACTGGCAAAAGGTTTAATATAGAGATCCAAATCACAGATGAAGCAGATTATGATAAACGCGCTTTATATTATTGGGCTAAGTTATATACAGATCAGTTAAAGGCTTCTCAAGGTTACGCTAAATTAAATAAAGCCATAGGAATTCATATACTTAACTTTATCTCCATAGCAGATAATAAAAAGTATCATAATGTCTTTCGTATTACAGAACAAGAGAGCGGGTTACCCTACTTTCATGATTTAGAATTACATACAGTAGAGTTAACCAAGTTCAGTAAAGATCCAAATGAAAATCTACAGAGTTTATTGAAAAAAATCAAAACATCATTAGATATCTGGACGGCTTTTCTTACGCGTCATGATTTATTAAACAAAGATAACTTACCTGCACCATTAGCTATTCCTAGCCTAAAGAAGGCCTTACATGTTTTAGACACCTTAAACTTCACTGAGGAAGAAAGAATGGCCTATGAGGATCACTTGAAATGGTTACTCATAGAAGCCAATA
This sequence comes from Cardinium endosymbiont cEper1 of Encarsia pergandiella, assembly GCF_000304455.1. Taxonomy (NCBI): domain Bacteria; kingdom Pseudomonadati; phylum Bacteroidota; class Cytophagia; order Cytophagales; family Amoebophilaceae; genus Candidatus Cardinium; species Cardinium endosymbiont of Encarsia pergandiella. Next base: position 575,986 of record NC_018605.1, on the reverse strand, counting down.
CAGTGGAAAAATATAGACAAGAAGGAGAAGAAAAAGGAAGAAAAAAGGGGATAGAAGAAGGGAGACAAGAAGGTATCCGAATAGGGGAAGAAAAGGGTAAGCTAAAAATAGCTAAATCTATGCTTTCAAAAGGCTATTCTATGGAAGACATTACGCTCCTTACAGGTTTATATCCTTCTGATATTAAGGATATTATATAAATTTAACACACTACCTGTGCATTCAGATCCTGTAAGTCATTTTTTTACTGATTTTCATATTAAATATTGAGTACCCCAAGTGGATAGAGCTAAAACTGAACTTACACAAAATCGTTTACAGGCTCCAAAAGTTATGTCACCTTTATCTGTTTGGGTTTTATAATCCCACGTATATGATTTTTTATTGGGTGTTAATCTTCTATTATCTCTTAATATATCATCTATATATATACCAGTTATGTTTCCAAAATCTAGATGAATAGACATGTTTAGTACACTATAAAAATCTAACCTGGCTAATGCAACTTTAAATTTGTAAAATTTTCTATCATTAGGTTTAATCCATTCTAAATATATAGTTAAGTTTAATACTTAAAATTAAATTTTCTGAGGGAAATGTAAGAGATTCAATAAAATTATCATTGAGTCTGTCTTTATAAGTGTGTAAATATTTTTTAGGGTTTATATTTACCTAAATGATAACACTTAAAATAGACGAAAAAAAAAGATATATGTAAAGACGGCATAATCAAGGCGATAGAATTCCTTATAGACTCAGGTGTAGACCTATCGACTCTGTTTGATCAAGGCGGTTTACTGAAACAATTAATCAAACGTCTTGTAGAAAAAGCGTTAGAATCAGAAATGGATTCCCATCTAGGTTATAGCAAGTATGGACGTAGTGNTTNAGAAAATTCCCGTAATGGCCTGTCTAGTAAGCGAGTTATAACTGATAATGGTGTTATATCGGTTGAAGTCCCCAGAGATAGATCATCCAGTTTTGAACCTGTTTTATTACCTAAACGTCAAACAAGAATCCCTGGTTTAGATGATAAGATTTTATCTTTATATGCTAAAGGGATGAGTCTATCAGATATTCAGCTTCAAATACAAGAATTGTATGGAGCAGAAGTTAGTGAAAGCCTGATCAGTAACATCACAGATTCTGTTATTGAAGATGTTAAGATATGGCAAAATCGTCCATTAGAAACAGTCTATCCAATTGTTTTTTTTGATTGTTTTGTAGTTAAGGTTAGACAAGACAAACGCATCATGAATAAGTCAGTCTATGTTGCGTTAGGTATAGATCGACTAGGGATAAAAGATGTTTTAGGACTATGGATGAGTGAAAATGAAGGATCTAAGTTTTGGTTAGGTAATTTGACAGAGCTCAAAAATCGTGGTATGCANGATATGCTCATTGCTTGTACAGATAATTTATCAGGTATGTCTGAGGCAATCAGTGCTGTATATCCTAAAACAGATCACCAACTCTGTATCGTTCACCAAATTAGGAATAGCTTGAAGTATGTATCCTATAAAGATAGGAAAGGATTATCTGCTGATTTAAAGCCAATTTATACATCAGTAAATGAAGAAGAAGCACTAATGGCATTAGAAACTTTTGCCAACAAATGGGATAAACAGTACCCACAAATAGCCAANTCTTGGTATGCTAATTGGAATAATCTGATGCTATTTTTACAATACCCTAATGCAATACGTANGGTTATTTANACAACAAATATTGTTGAATCTGTAAATAGTCAATTCCGTAGAGTTACTAAAAATAAAAGAGTGTTTCCTAACGATTTAGCTGTTTTTAAAACCTTATATTTAACTATTAACTANATAACCAGAAAGTGGACCATGCCTATGCATAATTGGAGTGAGGCTATAGCACATTTTTTAATTAAATTCGAACATAGAATTTAAAACACTTAAAAATATTTTACACAGTTAAATGGACAGAGCCTAGTGAACGTAGAGACAAGTCTGCATATATTTCTTTTTTTCGTAAGGCTATCAAGGTGAACTTTGTATTTATTTAACTGATTTACAGATAATTAAATATCTGGTTTTTACTAAAAAATGAGCTATTTTATTTACCTTTATTAGATGTTTTATATTATAAATAGTTGATAATCATATTTATTTATATAAATCATTCTTTTACACTGTTATACAAGATATAAATATAATTATATTGTGTAATTCATTATCAAATTAAAAAATATAGTCTAATCCAGAGTTCAGGTTATTAAATATTTTCATGGCTAAAAAAATTAATGTTTACGGTTTAAACATAGAAGAAGAGGCGCTGAAACAATTCAACAATTGTTGTAGCAAAAATTTTGTCGTAGAAGCTGCTTTGATGCCAGATGCACATCCTGGATATGTTGCACCTATAGGTAGTGTAATCAAAACATACAAATCAATTGTACCTTCTTGGGTAGGCTATGATATAGGATGTGGGATGATCGCTGTTAAAATAGCCAACCACATAGATGAACAAAATATTATACATGAAAAGGCCCAGCAACTATTTAATCAAGTTAATAGAGACATACCTATGGGGACAGGTCGCTACAATAAACAAAATGACCGAGTCTATTTGGTTGATGAAATGGAAACAGCCATTAGGAGATTAAAGGAATTGACAACTTATCAAGCTTTATGGAATGAGGTATATCATAAATCAAAACCAAATTTAGGTACTTTAGGTTCTGGTAATCATTTTATTGAAATATTGATCAGTGGTAATGAAACGTGGTTGGTGATCCACAGTGGCTCAAGAAGTGTTGGCCATCATATAGCTACTTATTTTATGAAAGCTGTTTCTGGATTGGAGAAAGGGTTTGAAGAAACATTTGCTATTGAAGATGCAAGTTTACATAATGAATATATGATTTTTCAGCAATATTGTTTGGAATTTGCTCTGTTAAATAGAATCTCTATGGCGGTAAAAGTTGAAAAATCTATCCATAAAGTAACAGGTATTTCATACAACACGACAGAAAATTTGTGGACAAATAAAAATCACAACCATTGTATTAAAGTAGGGAAAGATCTATTTATACATAGAAAAGGAGCAACTTCTTCAGATAAGGGAGAACGTGGTGTAATACCTGCTAATATGAAGGATGGTTGTTTTCTAGTTGAAGGGCTAGGTAATGATGATTTTTTAAGTAGTTCTTCACACGGAGCTGGTAGAATAATGTCTCGTAAACAAGCACAAAAACATGTCAAGCTAGATCAGTTTAAAGAAGCCATGCAAGGGATCATTGCACCTATAATGACAAAAACAATAGATGAAAGTCCTTTTGCTTATAAAAATATAACAGAAGTCATGGAATTACAGAAAAATAGTGTTAAAATATTACAACATTTAAAGCCAATTATTAACTGGAAAGGGTTTTAAAGAGTCTGTCTTTATATGTAGTAGTTAGGATTTAATCTGATAGACTGGCTCTGTCCATTTAAGTGTGTAAAATATTTTTATGTGTTTTAAATTCTATGTTCAAATTTAATTAGAAAATGTGGTATAGCCTCAATCCAATTATGCATAGGCATGGTCCACTTTCTGGGGTTCTGTCGCATCTGTATTTGGTTTTATATAGTTCTAGTTCTATCCCTTGTCTTCAAATTTGTATATTATGCGGATATAGTGGACCGAAAAAACCGGACAATATTTTATAAATTTTGTTTCCGTGTTATTTCCTTTAGGCTCTGTCCATTTAAGTGTGTAAAATATTTTTATGTGTTTTAAATTCTATTTTCGAATTTAATTAAAAAATGTGCTATAGCCTCACTCCAATTATGCATAGGCATGGTCCACTTTCTGGTTATGTAGTTAATAGTTAGATACAAGGTTTTAAAAACAGCTAAATCGTTAGGAAACACTCTTTTATTTTTAGTAACTCTACGGAATTGACTATTTACAGATTCAACAATATTTGTTGTATAAATAACTTTACGTATTGCATTAGGGTATTGTAAAAATACCATCAGATTATTCCAATTGTCATACCAAGCCTTGGCTATTTGTGGGTACTGTTTATCCCATTTGTTGGCAAAAGTTTCTAATGCCATTAGTGCTTCTTCTTCATTTACTGATGTATAAATTGGCTTTAAATCAGCAGATAATGCTTTCCTATCTTTATAGGATACATACTTGAAGCTATTCCTAATTTGGTGAACGATACAGAGTTGGTGGTCTGTTTTAGGATATACAGCACCGATTGCCTCAGACATACCTGATAAATTATCTGTACAAGCAATCAGCATATCCTGCATATCACGATTTTTGAGCTCTGTCAAATTACCTAACCAAAACTTAGATCCTTCATTTTCACTCATCCATAGTCCTAAAACATCTTTTATCCCTAATCGATCTATACCTAACGCAACATAGACTGACTTATTCATGATGCGTTTGTCTTGTCTAACCTTAACTANAAAACAATCAAAAAAACAATTGGATAAACTGATTCTAAGGGACGATTTTGCCATATCTTAACATCTTCAATAATAGAATCTGTGATCTTACTTATCAGGCTTTCACTAACTTCTGCTCCATACAATTCTTGTATTTGAAGCTGAATATCTGATAGACTCATCCCTTTAGCATATAAAGATAAAATCTTATCATCTAAACCAGGGATTCTTCTTTGACGCTTAGGTAATAAAACAGGTTCAAAAGCCGATGATCTATCTCGGGGGACATCAACCGATATAACCCCGTTATCAGTTATAACTTGCTTACTACATAAACCATTACGAGCATTTGCTGAATCACTACGACTATATTTGGTATAACCTAAATAGCTATCCATTTCTGATTCTAACGCTTTTTCTACAAGACGTTTGCTTAATTGTTTCAGTAAACCGCCTTGATCAAACAGAGTCGATAGGTCTACACCTGAGTCTATAAGCACTTCTATCGCCTTGATTATTCCGTCTTTACATATATCTTTTTTTTCATCTATTTTAAGTGTTATCATTTAGGTAAATATAAACCCTAAAAAATATTTACACACTTATAAAGAGAGACTCATAATTTGAAATTATTAGAGCATATTAGCCCTATCGGATGGGATAATATCTTGCTCTACGCAGAATATGTCATAAATAAAAATTTGATTAAATGATTTAAGCCTTAGCGTACATTTACGCATGATTTTGCCTAGTACCCTTAATACTTATAATTGTAATAATTTTATGGATGATTTATGGTTTATATATAGTGGACCGAAAAAATCGGACAAAGTTTTATAAATTTTGTTTCCGTGTTATTTCTGCTTTAGCGTATTGATTTTTTACATGTGTAAGATAGACGTTCATAGGTTTTTGATATTTAATACTAGAATGAAATCTTTTGTAATTATATTTATGCATGTAATCGTTAATGCCCTGTTTAATCTCTTTAATATTTTTAAAGTCATTTATAAACAAGCAGTTATATTTTATTGTTCTAAAAAAACGCTCTATAACTACATTATCAATACTTCTACCTTGCCCATTCATTGATATTTTAATACCATACTTTTTTAACAATTGTATGTGACCATGACTGGTATATTGACTTCCATGATCGCTATTAAAGTACTCTGGAGCAGGATATTTGCTAAGAGCTTCTTCTAAAATATCTGTTACAAGTGTTGTATCCATACTGTTAGATACTTTATAGCTCAATATAGCCTTACTATGCCAGTCTATTATAGCTGCAAAATAGATAAATCCATTATTAGTTTTAATATAAGTTATATCCCCGCTCCAAACCTGATTTGATTTAGGTACATAAAGACGCCTGGTCTGACCAGAGGAAAACCAATACTTATCTAGTAAATAACCATGTGCTTTATATTTAGAAGACTTAAAAGAAGTAAAAACTTTTTTACGCGGATAAACAGCACATAAGCCCATTCTACGCATATAATGTAGCACACGATTTTTTCCTATAGACAAACCATCTTCTAATAACTGGTTATATATATAACGGTATCCGTATTCTGGATGATCGATATAAATATCAGCTATTTTATTGATAAGCTCCTTATTAAAACTATCTTCTATACTAGATTTATAATATAAAAAAGAACGATTAATCGATAATAATTTACATTGTCTTGCCTTAGGTAAATGAGTAAGCTTGGATTCGACAAGACCTTTTTTACTTAATAAGTCCAAGCTCTTTAGCTTTCCCACTGCCCAGTCCCGCTCAACTGTAGTTTTACCTAATGTCTTGGCTAAGGAATCATTTTCATCCTTTAAATGAGCTATTTCATCTTTGTATGCACTAACAACTTTGGATGGATCAAAAGCTAAATAAGCATGCTCCATAAACTGATGTTTCCAATTTTGAAGTGTTTTGCTAGTTACTCCATACTTGGACGATAACTCTACTAACGTCAATTCTTCTTTTAATAAATCTAAGACTATTTTAGTCTTCTCTACTGAACTAAACTTTCTAACCTTTTTTCTTCCCATTTTATAAACTCGTTTGTGAAACAATAAAACTAGTACAATACGAAACAAAGTATCTAATTTTCTGTCCGATTTTTTCGGTCCACTATAATATCATATTTTATTTTATGCTTAAATAGCTTTATCGATAATCGATCGACAAATTGTATGCATTTCATGAACTATTTCATTTACAGAAGGAATGTTAAGTATTTTACCAAGTGGTATGTAAAAATCTAACGTTTCTTGAGCTATTTTCTTTTGTTTATCAAATAAGTGAAATCCAATAGTTTGTAAATTATGTAACCGGTCTGATAATTTTACCATAACAACTCTTATATCTTTATAATCAGATATTTTTTGTTTATTTTCCGTTTCTGTAAGTTTTATCTTTTTTGATGTTATACAATCTATATTTGTAACCTTGTCAACTATATAAGCTACTTCTTTTCCATATTGATAAGCTATTTGATACAGACAAAGTGGTGTATCTTCTATAGTATCATGTAGTAAAGCTGCAATGATAGCGTCTGGATCACTAGTCATCTTTAATAAAATAGTGGCCACTACTAAAGGGTGTGTATAAAATAATTCACCTGATTTTCTGAACTGACCTCTGTGTATCTGTTTAATTTGATGTATAGCCTTCTGCACAATGGTCACATCTAAATCAGTTTTTCCTTGTATTTGAGATAGAAATTTTTTTCTAAAGCAACAGATGCGTTGGTTTCTAATGGTCCTTCCGGTAAAGATGGTTCATCTATTACTTTAGGTCGAAGCATTTTTAAATCTATTGGTATGATATAAACTGCTTGATTATCTGATTCAGTGGTTATGGTCTCACTATATCCATAGTGTGCATCGATTATACGTTGATTTTTATATTTAATTAATTCAGTTATATCGTTAGGAAAATTGATTTCAAACATGTTTTTCTCTACTGTATAAGCAGGTTTTGCTATTGTATAATTTTGTGTTGTAGAAAGTATCAATGCAATTGCGGGGACTATCTTTTTATAATTACGATTGGTTGCTACGTGTAATGGATAGGACAATGTAGTTTCTTGAAAGGATAAGGTAAATAGAAAGTATTTCGATTGTTTTTCTAGATCATGTAGTCTATTTACCAAAAGTTGAATAATTTGTACACTATCACAACAAATAAACTTGCATGTTGTATTAACGTGTACTTGTACTTTCTCTTCTAATCCTAATGGTTTAAGAAATAATGCTAGTTTAGCAAGAAGTTCATTAATTTCTATAGAAGCTATATTGAGACGTAAATAAGATATATTGGTGTAAATCTGATTTCTATAATAGAAATTAAAGTCATCTATTTCCTCAATAGATCTATTTATATAAAGATTATCTTGAACAGATGGGTTAGATATTTCTTTGTGATCTTTTTCTACATAGTTAGAACAGGATTCTTTACTAAAGAAATATCTTTTTTGTAATATTTGATGTCGTAAATTATATAGGTAATCCAATTCGTTTAATTTATGGGTGTGCCTTATTTGCTGTTGTTGTGCGTATAGTTGTGTGATTTTCTTTTGTTTTATGTAAGAAAAAATAAACCCAATAAGTAGAGAAATAATAAAATGATAACCAACTAGATAATACGATATGTTATGAACGTTCCATTTGATAGGCTCAAAATGATCTGCAAATATAAACCATCCGAACATAATACTCAATAAAGTAAGCCATATCATATTTAGGTAGTCTGTCAGAACGATAAAAAATATTATAGACAGTAGCATATGTATGATCCATATTATGTTTCCTTTTGTAGCTAGTACCATGATAGTACTTAAGAATGGTAAACAGTAGGAAGTGGTAAAAAGAAAGAATAAAGGAAGGTATTTATCTTGAATTATTTTAGGCCACTTATCCTTTATAATTACAAAGAAGCAACAAATAATACCTACAGATATCAAGCTAAGTAATAATATCTGGTTAGATGCTATAGCTTGTCGATCTATAAAATTAGGTATAAGCAGGTTGCACCCACATAATATCCCAGATAATATATAAGGGGATCCGTATTTTTGCAGATTATTTTTTACGTGAAATAGAATTGTATGAAGATTAGGTATATTTTTGTTTATCATTTGGTGTAACCCACGATTAGTTGGTTTAAACATTATGATAAATTTACTTACAACACGATCCATTTTTTCCCATTTTTTATATGTGCAATAGTATACCAAAAGAAAAATGAATCCGCTGCTCAAGGTAGTAATGGGTATGGATAGTATATTGTACATACTAAGGAGTAGTAAGTTAGACAACATAAAAGCCATTACTGCAATTAATAAAGAGGCTATGAAAGCTTTTTTATTGGCCTTAAGTCCAATAATGACTGCTATAAATGGTACTAAAAGCATAGGAGCGGTCAGTTCCAATGCTTTAAATCCCAAATAAGGGATATGAGTCATTTTTAATGCTATAAATGTGGCTAAACATCCTGTCAGTAGTGTAGTATATCGTGCCCAATAACAAGCATGAAAAGTTGTCAATCTGTTTTTGGATAAGGGGTTAATTACATCATGTACTAAGGTTACTCCAGCTATATGAATATAAGAGTCAGCACTAGACATTATAATGGCCAATAGACCAGCTATAGTTAATCCTTTTATTCCTGCTGGTAATAATGTCTGAATGACATGTGGTACAACTATACTAGATTTTATAGTAGGGTATAGTACTAACCCTCCTAACCCAATAAGCATGACTAAGAATCGAAAAATAGGATCAAAAAAGGCAATGATTATATACTTATTACGCAATTGACGTTTATTTTTAGCCATAAGCATTCTTTGTACAACAGCAGGATCTACCATACCTATTTGCAACAACCATATTACAACGTAGATCATATAACGATAGAATCGTTCATGATCTATTATCAAAAATCTTTCTGAAGGTACTTTTATAAATAATGCTTCTATACCTCCAATATGATATACTACATTATAAGTAATAAGGGGAACAGCGACGATAAATATAAAAAATTGGACGATATCTGTTATGGTAACTGCCTTAATACCTCCTATTGCTGTGTATAATATTGTAATAAAACCTCCCATTAATATAGACCAAGTAGGATCTATGCCTAATAAAGGTTCACTGATTATACCAATAGCCGTTAACTGTATTCCGGTATGTATAATGGCATTCAAAACGTTTAAAATTCCTGTAATGATTCTGGCTGATTTTCCATATGTACCCATGATCTCCGCAAGTGTTAAACAATTATCGAAATAAACCATTTTAGGAACTATGAATAGTGCTCTAATTATATAAGCAATAAATAAAGAAGAAATAGAAATATTAACGATAATACCTTTATTGAATACAGCTGAGGCATCACTTAGGATACTTCCTGCACCTATATCAGTAGCCAAGTAAGTAGCAACTAATGGAATAACTCCATACATTTTATGGGCAATAGTATATTCTTCCATATTTTTTAGAGCTTTTCCCTGAAAAAGTCCTATTAAAAAAGTAACCAATAAAAATATATATACGATGATATGATCTAAATCTGTGTAATGCATCTCAGTAAATTTTTGTTTTTATGTTTAATCTTTAATAAAATATTTAAAAGTAAAATAAGGATTTAAAATTTTTCAAGATTTTAAATATAATAGACTTTAAATCAATCATAATTGGATTTTTTATTATAGAACTTACTCTACTATTCAATAGAGTACTATTACTATATTAGTAAACTAGATTTGTTAAATCTAATAAACAAGATAATTTTCATGGCTTTTTTATATACTATTAATGGAATATCAGGTACTCCTAGACAAGAAATAACAAATTGTTTGGCTGGGTATTTTGAAAAAAAAGGTAGAACAGTAAGCTGCATAACTGATCCAAAGGGATCTAACTATGGAAGACTAGCTAATGACATAGTCGTTAATCAGGGTATTGTTTTATCTTCTTTTACAGAAGCTTTACTTTACCTTACTTGTAGTAAAGCAATATTTGATCAAGTTGATTGGAATCAAGATTTTATAGTAGTTTCTAAAGGTTCTTTTTTAGAAACATTTGGTTACCAAAACCAACTATCTGATTGGGACTTAGAAGATGCTAAAAAGTTATTTTTTCTATTTTCTAAACATATAAAAAATACTTATCCGTTTTTGTCTATTGTACTTACGGAAGACTATATAACAGCAGAAAAACGGGCTAAAGAAAAATTTGAATACAAGGGTAATCCAGAAAAATATTTGATCGATTCAAATCGATTTTTAGATATTAGACAACATGTTATTGTTAAAGAAATAGGTATCAAAGTTGTTAATATAGAAGTAAAAAGTAGAAATACAATGAAAGTATTTCAAGAAGAAATAGAACCTATTTTATAGATAGAATTCATATTTTAGAAAAAAACAGCTTTTAGACAAGCAATAAGAGATGGAAGGTCAATTGCAGAAACCCGTTATCTTGGATTACCAAACAAATGTGAACAAGTTGTTCAATCTGTGGTAGACAGAACTAACTATTTAACTAAATAATCTAATAGTTATTTCATTACATAATGAAATAACTACTTTTTTATAAGTAATGTTATTTTATAAAACCAACAAAATGAGACCGTTGCAATAGAAAATTTAAAAAAATATTTTAGACATTTTTGCATACATTTTTGCATACATTTTTGCATACATTTTTGGTAAAATACTTCCTTTCTATGTCATAAAAAGGACATAAAAACAATAATTACATAGCTTTTTTCTTATTTTGAGTAGATTTAATTTTCTATTGCAACGGTCTCATATTCTAATTCAGAGTTTAGGTTATAAGAGTATTTATTTTTTTAAGCTATTGATATATTGATCCAATGAATAAGGAAGAGAACAAAACCAATGATAAAGAAAAGGTATTAGATAAGCCTCATGACCAGTTATTTAAAAATACTTTTTGTAATAAAGAGGCAATGCTAGATTTTTTATCAGCGAACCTTCCTTCTGATCTACTTTCTAGAATAGATAAAGAATCATTAGAGTTAACTAATAAGAGTTTCGTAGATCCAGTTGGTAGACGAGGAGAATCTGATTTAGGCTTCAAAACCAATATAAATGGTAATTCTGGTTACCTATATTTGTTAGCCGAACATCAGTCTACTGAAGATCCTTATATGGGTCTAAGGTTTTTGGAATATAACGTTCAATTGTTGAGACAACATCTAAAAGAGAATGGAAATGTACCTCTTCCAGTTATATTAAATATCTGTGTATACAGCGGAAACAAGCCCTATAAAGGTTCAAGTAGTTTATTTGATCTCTTTTCGGATCCTGAGCTAGTAAAATCGTATATGTTTAATAGTTTTCATTTAGTTGATTTATATAGTACGTCTGAAGATGAACTTCTTAGCTATAAAAAAGCTGCTTTTGCAGCCATGGTTCTAAAGCAAGGTATCTATAGAGATTTTACGCAATGGTTTTCTGATCGTATCAGTTTAATTGTAGAATTTCTAGAAAAAGATTACATTAGTTACGCGGATGCAGTATTTTTATATATGTTGAAGGTAGATGATAATCCAAATTTACTGGAAACAATAAAAAACTCTAACCCAAAATTAAAGAATATAGTATAGTGGACCGAAAAAATCGGACAGAAAATTAGATACTTTGTTTCGTATTGTACTAGTTTTATTGTTTCACAAACGAGTTTATAAAATGGGAAGAAAAAAGGTTAGAAAGTTTAGTTCAGTAGAGAAGACTAAAATAGTCTTAGATTTATTAAAAGAAGAATTGACGTTAGTAGAGTTATCGTCCAAGTATGGAGTAACTAGCAAAACACTTCAAAATTGGAAACATCAGTTTATGGAGCATGCTTATTTAGCTTTTGATCCATCCAAAGTTGTTAGTGCATACAAAGATGAAATAGCTCATTTAAAGGATGAAAATGATTCCTTAGCCAAGACATTAGGTAAAACTACAGTTGAGCGGGACTGGGCAGTGGGAAAGCTAAAGAGCTTGGACTTATTAAGTAAAAAAGGTCTTGTCGAATCCAAGCTTACTCATTTACCTAAGGCAAGACAATGTAAATTATTATCGATTAATCGTTCTTTTTTATATTATAAATCTAGTATAGAAGATAGTTTTAATAAGGAGCTTATCAATAAAATAGCTGATATTTATATCGATCATCCAGAATACGGATACCGTTATATATATAACCAGTTATTAGAAGATGGTTTGTCTATAGGAAAAAATCGTGTGCTACATTATATGCGTAGAATGGGCTTATGTGCTGTTTATCCGCGTAAAAAAGTTTTTACTTCTTTTAAGTCTTCTAAATATAAAGCACATGGTTATTTACTAGATAAGTATTGGTTTTCCTCTGGTCAGACCAGGCGTCTTTATGTACCTAAATCAAATCAGGTTTGGAGCGGGGATATAACTTATATTAAAACTAATAATGGATTTATCTATTTTGCAGCTATAATAGACTGGCATAGTAAGGCTATATTGAGCTATAAAGTATCTAACAGTATGGATACAACACTTGTAACAGATATTTTAGAAGAAGCTCTTAGCAAATATCCTGCTCCAGAGTACTTTAATAGCGATCATGGAAGTCAATATACCAGTCATGGTCACATACAATTGTTAAAAAAGTATGGTATTAAAATATCAATGAATGGGCAAGGTAGAAGTATTGATAATGTAGTTATAGAGCGTTTTTTTAGAACAATAAAATATAACTGCTTGTTTATAAATGACTTTAAAAATATTAAAGAGATTAAACAGGGCATTAACGATTACATGCATAAATATAATTACAAAAGATTTCATTCTAGTATTAAATATCAAAAACCTATGAACGTCTATCTTACACATGTAAAAAATCAATACGCTAAAGCAGAAATAACACGGAAACAAAATTTATAAAACTTTGTCCGATTTTTTCGGTCCACTATATAGCCATGTCTGTAGCTGAAAGATTAATACAAGAAGGAAAACAAAAAGGTAGAGAAGAAGGTATCCGAATAGGGGAAGAAAAGGGCGAAAAAAAGAAAGCCCTTTCTATAGCCAAGGCTATGCTTAAAGATGGCTTCCAATTAGATAAGGTAATGTTATTTACCGGACTATCTAAGTATGATATTCAGGATATTATGTAGTTATCTATAGTGACCTATAAGATAAAAATAAAGGCTCATAACCAATTTAAAAGAGTTTGTAAATAAAATTGTGTAAATGCTTATTTAGTCGGTTTTAATATCAGTTTAGAAATTTCTTATCTTATCTGAATAAGCTTGTGTATTTTAGAAATAGTTCTTGTCTCATTAAAGGGTCGTTTTTTAAGACAACCTAAATACCCAGCTAAAATACTCCATAAAATATATCATATTCCCATCTCAAAAAACAAAATATCATAAACTCATCGTTACGGATTAGATATTAACGTCAATTCTGGATTAGAAACTAAGCAATGAGTATAAAAAGCTCCTTTGTGTTTTAAATTTGTGGGATTGAAAAATAACCATAAAAACCAAAGGAGCTGCTTATCAATGTATCAAAATTAGTTGAAATATATTACGTTGTTGATGAATTTCTAATAAAATTTATGCCTTATATGGAAAAAAGTTGCTAACCAGCTCTGAGAGGAAACCAACTAGAATATGCTCATTGACTTTGAGCGAAATAATGACAATATTAATTGCTTTTCATGTAATTGGGTTTAGAAATTTTAAGTTATATTATCTTCATTTACAGCAATTTCATTCAAGTGAGTTTAGAAATTTAGTAAGTTATACTAGATTTATATCCCTAGTTCAAAGAACAATGGTTCCCTTCTATTTTTTTTCACAAAATCTTTCCAAAACGAAAACAGAATGTTACTTTATGGATTCAACAGCCATTAAAGTTTATAATACCAAAAGAGCCTATTCGCACAAAGTTTTTAAATCAATTGCTACTAAAGGTAAAACCACTACTGGTTGGTTCTATGGAATTAATTTAAACTTGATTGTCAATGATTTATATGAAATTATGAACTTTTCTCTTACTACAGGTAAGGCCAATGATAGATGGCCAGTAGAAAATTTATGTAAAAATTTGATCGTAAAAGTATTTGCCGATAAAGGGTATTTGAGTAAAGAATTATTTGAAAAACTTATGGAAAAAGGTATAGAACTGATTACCCAAATCAGAAAAAATATGAAAAATACTTTTATTTGTAGTAGTTGAGATTTAATCTTACATTTTTTATTGTAACAATCTCTACGAATCACACAAATAATTATATATTATTTCAAGGTCGATTATTTAGCTAGTCTTTAGCAAAAGTAAATAAAAACTTATTTGATAAAATGAGAAATCCCTTTTTATCTGATTTTTTCAGGCCACTATATCCCTTTGACAAATGCGCACGTATGGGCAATAGGCACATATTTCAAGATCTTGTGTTTGTACAAAAGGTATAGCAGGATTAAAAATTTCCAAGAGCAACGCCTTTAATGCCCCTTCAAATAGCTGTGCATATTCCATAATATCTTCTATCTGTTGATACTTTTTACCATTGCCCGATTGTTGAATGAATATACCAGGCTTATAATCAGATAAAAAAAGCGAACGAATATGAATCAAATAAGGCATAACCTGTTGTGGACCATGCATGCCATGTAGTGATTTAAAAAGCCAAGCGTATAAAAAAGTTTGAAACATAGCTTTATTTTTTTTAATCTGAGGAGGATCAAATAAGCTAGCTATACTGGCTATTGTATACTTGGATAAGCCGGTCTTATAGTCTATAATGCGAATTAAGTGGTTTGATGTATCTATACGATCTATCACACCGCTTAACCAAACTTTGCGTGCTATATCTAGGTTCAACAGGATGGGTTGCTTAATGGTTACCTCAACGCCTAAAATGGTAAATGGTGCATCCGAACGATCTGAGTCCAGCATACGCACTAAGAGCTTTTCTAGTAGTGCATGGAGTAACATAGGCGCACTTGGTTCAGTCCGTTGCGCAGCTATAACTTCTTTTAGCTTTATTTTTATATTTGACGCCAGTTCCATGACCATTTCTTTATCCATCTGTACACCTACAAAAGGTTGGTAACATCGTGCCATAACACGATGAAACAATGTCCCCAACTGTACAGCCTCTGCGCCATCTTTGGGCCATACGCGCTGCTTTAATTGAAGCAAATAGATAAAATAAAATTGAAGTGGACAAGATAAATAAGCAATCAATGCAGAAGGTGTTAAACTAGAAGCAGCAGCTGATGACTCTTTGACCAAAAACCTATTTAATAACTGCATTACTCCATCATCTTTTTGAATAGATATAACAGGAATTGACCTGGTGGGGAGATGCATAGCATGATCAGACTGTATAACTTTTAATGTACTATCAAAGGTCAATTGCATTAATAGTCGATTCATTTCACTAGAAGTAGCTAAACTATTTTTTTGGACATAGTAACAATAGATATTTTGGGCACGCTGCAATAATCTATAAAATCCATACGCTGTGTTGTTTTCTGCTACTTTATCTAAAAATGGCAGTCCAAAGTTATAACGCAAGTCATACGGTACAAAAGAATCATGATGCATCGGTTTAGGAAAGGACCCTTCATTCATGTTCAGAAAAAAAATATGTTCAAAATCTAAGTTATAGGATGCAGCAACTTCTACAATATAGAGTCCTGTTATAGGATGATTTTGATGAAAGCATATTTTACTTTCTTTTAGACGATTTAATAAAAAAGCAACAGAACAGCTATCCATTTCTGCTGCTAGGCCATCAATATATTTCAGTAGATGACTTAATGCCCTTTTATTCAGGGCTAAGAAAAGACCATCTGTTTCTATAAAATAGTGATCTATATAAGCTAACCCTTCCTTAAGATAGGATAAAAGGTTTTTATGCGTTTTGTTCAACCATAGGTCAAAGACTCCCGACTGATAAGATGGATCATTTGAAAGGGCATTGCCTATAGCCTCCCCCGATTGCATCATGTCTTTCACAAATGGATCACATAGGGCCAAAAGGTTAGCTATATAGATTTCCATCTGCTTCCCTTCCATAGTAGCTTCCCAAAGCTTTACGAATTGCTCTAATAAACTATATATAACCGTAGCCCTAAATGGGTACTCCAATTTAAAATGTAAGGGAATAGATAGCTTAGAAAGCTGATCTAACAAAGGTATAAGTAAATCGCTACCACTTACTACTATGGCAGTTTGGTTGGCTGGAAACTTGGGTAGACCCTTATTCGTTTTTTCTTGTAAAGCTGTCACTACTGCTTGCACCTGTGCGACTATACTAGAGGTTTCTATGAGCCAAACTTTTTTACTAGGATCATTCAAATAAGTAGCAGTTAGAAAACTTTTCTGAAACCATTTTTTTGCTCTATGCTGGCGCAGATAGTGGCCCGCTACGTTATTTGGATGGTCTAAATAATGGGCATCAACATCCCAGAAAAAAGTAGTAGAAGCGATTGCCTGACATTGCTGAATAAACTGCTCTTCAACAGCTGTTAAGCTATTAAACCCAATAAAGATGAGCTCCTGATAAGTAGCGATTAGCTTCGGTAATGGTTGTGCCATGCTATAACATAAACCTTCATATCCTTCTTGCTTTTCTATTAAACTTTCTCTAAAAGATTCATACAACAAGGGCAATTGTTCGCTAACAAGCAACTCCTCTTTTTCTTGCAATAGTGATAAAGTCCTAGCCTTTTCAAGAGATCCCAATAGATTTTGGTCTACAAAAGTATCAACGGTCTTTTTGTTTTGCTGGATGAAGGATGCGCAGAATGCACTACTGTTTAAAAGATGGGTATCTATACCATTAAAATCTTGTAACAGGGTAAGCCCCCAACCATAAAATTGCTCAAAAGATTCTTTCCTATTTAAAACCCGTTCGACTAATCTATATAGCCTACTGAGCAAGGTTAAAGTAGGTAGTGGCTTGATGCTACTATGCATTATTATGAACTGATGCAGCGGTAAACAAGTAACACTTTCTTGTGCCCTTTTTTTATTAAATAGAGATTGAAAATAATCAATAGATAGTTGGGTAGGAAATATCAAAAGTGATTGCTGC
Source organism: Cardinium endosymbiont cEper1 of Encarsia pergandiella (assembly GCF_000304455.1). Taxonomy (NCBI): domain Bacteria; kingdom Pseudomonadati; phylum Bacteroidota; class Cytophagia; order Cytophagales; family Amoebophilaceae; genus Candidatus Cardinium; species Cardinium endosymbiont of Encarsia pergandiella. Next base: position 558,458 of record NC_018605.1, on the reverse strand, counting down.
TTCCTATTGGACCGATGCAAATGGTGGATGACTTGTGCTAAAAAAGGTTGATGGGTTAGGGTTTTCATAGATTGTGTCTCGTCTATAATTGATTTTTATTATCGCTGCTTCTTACCGAAAGTTTTAAATAGTATACTGGGTTAAAAGTTTATTAGAATTTGGATGATGCCATTGTGCTTACTTCTGGTGGACAGACATTTATGTACTGATTTTGTTTTATTTATATTATCAAATAAATATATAAAAGTATATTGCATCTCCAGGCGCACTACCTCCACCGGCCTCCAACAAACCAACCAAGTAGTAGCCATACCATTGCCACAATAGGAACGAAACTGTGTACCACTATATAATGGATTAGGCAGATAAAAATATAGTCTAGTACTATAGTTTTGGGTTTTAAATAAAATTGATTTACAGGTAAGCTTCCATTTATTTCTTTGCCATTTTTGTCTACCGGATAGCGCATAGCCATGATGGGGTTCTCCTAAAAAATTATAATGGGTATATTGTACTTCCAAATTGCTCCACCAATAATGGGTAAGCTTGTGGTCTATCCTACATTTAAAACTATTTTGGATCGCTCGCTGAGCTTGTATGTCATCTGAGCGATCTGCTGCTTTAGACTTATTGCGGGGATGGTGATATAGCTTATGCTGTACCAGCAATATAGTTGAACGATTGAATATATAATTAGAACGCGTGGTAAGATAATGGCCAATACTGGCTATTTTCAGCTGTGGTTTAGGGTATAATATAGTAAAAAAGTGACTACTGGTTGTAAGTTTCCAGCTAGATAAAGGCGTAAACTGCAAACAGGCATACCCCCCTTTTTCATTTCCATAGTCTGTGCTATAATGTTTAAAAGCATTTCCATAGGGTGTGTACCATCTTTTCCCATAGTAATATAATGTACCAGACAGATCTATATGACGGGAAAAACTTATAATACATCCTATAATCAAGGCTTTTGACTTTTTAGACCAAATTGCATTTGGAAAAGTACACCCTAGCTCTCCGAATCCTATACAGTTTTTCCATAGCAAACGATAAAATAGACTAAGCCCAAGTTGGTTTTGTAATAAATAGGAAACAGTTGCTTTATCTTTTATCATAACAGGTATATCGTAATGGTTATAAAGCAGATTCATGCCCACCTCTGTTTGATTCCTATGACATTGCTTCCGTATGGTGCACCCAAGGACCTGTTCATTCACCACACCTTTTTTTGCTAAGTTATAGCTGGTATCATACTTACCGATGCAATCTATCCGATGGGTATAACACTTCTGTTGACCATTTAACAGTAGGGCAGCATCTAGGTTATGGTTGGCATAGAATCCAGTTAACTCCACCATGCCCACATCAGATGTGATGGCTACACCTCGTAATCCAACACGTCTAATGCCCTTATAGGGACGAATGCCGATATGATTGGAACGGATGACCGAACTGATCGCATCTCCTTTGTGGGTATAGCCTGCACTTAATAACAAGCCCTGTCCATGGCCTATTTGGTAATCACCAACTACCATTCGTTTTATATACTTTTTATGGTTTACCATTACAAAGATGGACCATAGGTTAAATCCATAACGATAGGTAGCATGGTCCCAACAAAAAGATTCCCCTGCTTGTTTTCTAGCGGTGATACCCCATGTTATATCATTTTGATGATCAAATAAAAATTGAAAAGTACAGCGATTTAAATTGCCTAAGGTTGAAGACTGACTAAAATCCCTTGAGCACAATGCAGGCACATAACGAAATAAAAAATAGTTGGATTTGCTTGTACTGCTTTTCAAGCAATGACAGGGTAAATGATAAGTTTCTGCTACATAAACAAAAGGCAATAGCAAAGCTATAGTGACCAAATCAAAATCAGGAATGGCTTGTAGTTCATATCTGGAATACAATGGACCTGTAGTCGCTAAATGGGTAAAATAATTTTTTATTTGATTTTTAGATAAAATACCTAATGCATCCAATGATGCTTCTGTTGTCTTATTTAAGTCTAATGGGGCAGCATAGGCTTCTTGAAGTCTTTCTTTGATGGATTCAAAATCTGCTTCTTCCGTAAAATTTTGCCGCTGGTAGATTGCGTTTACATAATCATCAAAAGCAACTAAATGGCCTAATGATACAGAAAAAGCTATAGAAACCTTATGAACCAATAGGATAAAAAAAAATAAAGTATATACGCATGCTTTAAATTTTTGACTATGGAGCAAAAATTAACTGCTCTGCATATGTCTTATACCACACCTATAATTTTAAGGTAAATTAGGGAAAAATGTGCAGGATACCAATGGTTGTACAATTGGCTGCGTATCCACCTGATGGATGCGCTATAGACAGATAGAAAACGTTGCATCTATAGTATAGTGGTTACTTTGTACCATCAAATGTGTTACTCAGTATAGGTAGATCAATCGTCTAAATACTTTTACAAAAAAATGCTATATTTAACACCAAAGCGTTAAATAATGATAAATAAGAAACATTATGGACCCTAGAAAGTACACTATTAAAGCACAAGAAGCAATACAAAGCGCTATAGAAGTAGCGGAAAAAAACCAACAACTTACGATCGAAAATGGTCACTTACTCAAGGCCATTTTAATCAGCAATGAAACACATGTTACCTTTCTTATTAAGCAACTTCAAGTTGCCTTAACGCCTTTAGAAGAAGCATTAGATAAACTCATCCAAACCTATCCAAAAGCATCTGGTCAGCAGCCCTATTTATCACCCAATATGGATGTTACCCTTCGTGAAGCAGAAAGTTACAAGAAAAAATTAGGCGATGACTTTGTCGCAGTAGACCATTTACTGTTAAGTCTTTGTTCAGGTAAAGATCAAACGGCAACATTAATGAAAAAGCACGGCATAGAAGAAGCTCCGTTGCTACAAGCGATTCAAGCCTTACGGGGTACCCATAAGGTTACCGATCCTAGTGCAGAGTCTAAGTATAGATCATTGGAACGTTACGCAAAAAACTTAAATCAATTGGTTAAAGAAGGCAAAATAGATCCAGTGATTGGACGTGATGAAGAATCGCGAAGAACGGTACAAATTATTTCACGTAGAACGAAAAGTAATCCCCTATTAATTGGAGAGCCAGGTGTAGGTAAAACAGCTATTGTAGAAGGACTGGCGCAAAGAATTGTAGCTGGTGACGTGCCTGAAAACATCAAATCTAAGGTTATTTTTGCATTAGACCTAGGTCTTTTGATTGCTGGTGCCAAATACAAAGGCGAGTTTGAAGAACGGCTTAAATCCGTCATTAAAGAAGTCGTGGATTCCAACGGGGAGTTTATTCTTTTTATCGATGAAATCCACATGCTTATTGGGGCAGGTGCCTCTGGAGAAGGGGCCATGGATGCAGCGAATCTACTTAAACCAGCGCTTGCGCGTGGAGAACTACACGCTATTGGTGCCACTACGCTAAAGGAATACCAAAAGTATATAGAGAAAGACAAAGCCCTAGAAAGAAGGTTTCAAGTCGTAATGGTAGATGAACCCAGCCAAGAACATGCAGTTTCTATTATACGAGGCATAAAGCCCAAATATGAGCTCCATCATGGTGTACACATTAAAGACAATGCAGTAATCGGAACTGTACGCCTATCTGACCGTTATTTACCAGGTTTTCTGCCTGATAAAGCGATAGATGTAATGGATGAAGCAGCTGCTAAAAAGCGAATTGATTTGGATGCTGTTCCTGTAGACTTAGACCAAATACAACGAAAAATTACCGAATTAGAAATTGAAAGAGAGGCAATTCGAAAAGAAAAAGACACTGCAAAATTGGAAGAGTTGTCTAAAACCATTGAGGAGCTAAATGAAAAAAACCAAACCCTCAAAGCAAAATGGGAAAATGATAAGTCTATTGTGGAGGGTATTCGTACACAGAAAAAACAAATTGAACAATTGCGTTTGGATGCTGAACAAGCTGAGCGAAATTTTGACTATGGTAAGGTTGCAGAAATTCGATATGGAAAGCTTATAGAAGCAGAAAAAAAACTCAAGGCTTTACAAGAAAAGATAGAAGCACTTCGTGAGACTAGCCCACTTTTTAAAGAAGAAGTCACACAAGAGGATATTGCTGAAATTATAGCGCAAAGGACCGGTATTCCTGTTTCTAAAATGCTACAAGATGAACGCGAAAAACTACTACAGTTAGAGGCTGTCCTGGCCAAAAGCGTTGCCGGTCAAGCAGAAGCTATTCAGGTTATTGCTGAAGCAGTACGTAGAAGCCGTGCTGAATTACAAGATCCTCGTAAGCCTATTGGTTCTTTTATCTTTTTAGGTACTACTGGTGTAGGTAAAACTGAACTGGCTAAAGCACTGGCACAATTTTTATTCAACGATGAACAGGCTATGATTCGTATAGATATGTCAGAATACCAGGAAAAACATGCAGTTAGTCGGTTGATTGGTGCACCACCAGGCTACATAGGATACGATGAAGGAGGGCAACTTACAGAAGCAGTACGTACCAAGCCCTACTCTGTAATTTTATTGGATGAAATAGAAAAAGCACATCCCGATGTCTTTAATATTCTATTGCAAGTATTGGATGATGGTAGACTAACTGATAATAAGGGCAGAACGGCAAATTTTAGAAATACCATTATCATTATGACGAGTAATATAGGTGCACATCTTATTCAAAGTGGGTTTGCTGGTATTGAAGATTTGCCTTCTAAAGAAAGTTTAGAAGAGACCAAGACAGCGGTCCTACAATTGCTGCAAAGCCAAATGCGTCCAGAGTTTTTAAATCGGATCGATGAAATTATCATGTTTAATCCCCTTTCTAAAGGGGTTATTAAGGATGTTGTGCATATTCAAGTAGAAAAGCTTAAAGCAGACCTACTAAAGAATGGCATAGTCATCCAGATGGATGAGCCACTTATAGACTACCTAGCAGAAGAAGGATATAGCTTGCAGTTTGGCGCAAGGCCGCTAAAGCGCTTGATGCAGCGCATTATACTTAATGGTTTATCTAAAGCATTACTATCTAGACAGGTCAGCAAAGATCAGCCCATTCTCATTTGTTACTACCAAGGATCGGTAGTATTTTCAAATGCTACCTAAATAATACCGCGATTCGATAGGGAAATTTGGGAAAATTTATTTAAATACCATAGTCATGGGTTGGGTCTAAACCAATCCATCCACCTAAATCATTTTTAATGCAACCTATCGTACCATACTCTATCAAAAAATACCTTTATTGGGTGGTAGCTTACACATTGGCCAACTGTCAGCAATACCATCGAATGGAAATGGGAGGCTATTTAACCCGACAAAGACAACCCAATCCAAATCATTCCGCAACAGTGGTCCTTTTGCCTGAACCTTTGCCTAAATTTGTACTGGTGTTGTTACATGGTCTTAACATGGATGCCTCTGAAAATGATAAGATCAAGGAAGTAGCAGCGAAAGTATTTAGAGAAGATATTTTAATCATTCAGCCAAAATGTAGAGAAGGGCTAAAATCAGCCTATCTATCCATTGAGACGCAAAGCAAACAAGTTGCTGAAGAAATAAAAAGAACAATACGTAATACCTATCCGCAATATGCTGAAGAAGCACTTCAGGATTTACAGATCAGTATATTTGGCTATAGCCAGGGTGGATTAGTTGGTTGTATATTGGCAGCCAACTATAGTAATGAGCTTAACATTACTGCTGTAATTACTGCTCATGCACCGCTGTGTGGCACAGAAGCACTTGACAATAAGGTAGCTGATGTAAAGGCGTTTACAACAAAGGCAAAACCAGGATTAAATGCTATAGGCCATCCGGACACCTCACAAGTCAATATGCAGTTAGCCGCTTGGTTACTCAACGGGTTTTGCATCAACAAATTTACTAAATTTTTGTTCAAAGGGTTAAGCGATATGCGTAGCAATAGTACATGCATTGCACATATTAAAAAATTCATACGTGAAAATAAGAACGACAAAGAAACCCACCATATCCCTATACTCCTTATAGGCGGTTATCTTTCTAATCTATGTGAATATTTCGATTATGAAGAAGCCCATGAAAGGCAAGTACAGCAACTGAATGAACATTATGCATTATTGGCTACTCAAGACAAGCATGGTGCACACGACATACTGATCTCCATAAAAAGTCAATTATGTAGAGGACCTAGCTTTGAAAATATTTCGAATTCTGGTAATGACCCTGTTTATGCCAAGAATATAGCAACCCATATTGCTAAGGATCAACTCCATTGTTGGAATCTAATGCTGATGTTATCTGACTATAAAGTGCAATATGGTACAACGCTATTTCAAAACAAAAAAGCCATAGCTTTGATAATAGAATTTTTAACTAAACACAATTTGACAAATGGTTCGTAATACAGTAGACTGAAAAATTAGGACAAAAAAAATGGTTCTGTCGCGTTTGTTTTAAGGGATCCGGTTATTTTAGTAATTTTAGTTAAAAATTGACTAAAATGTTTAGTATTACACCAAAATTATTTCCATATTTTAAAGGATTTTGTTCTTCACAGGAGTTAATCTTGTGATTTGTCTACATGAAATGTCGTTTTTCTTTAAGCTATAGAGACTTGGAAGAGATGATGCGTATGAGAGGCGCAAAGATTGATCATGCTACTTTACAAAGGTGGGTCATTAAGTTTATTCCCCTTATAGATCAAGAAGTAAGAAAAAGAAAACGCCCAGTTGGTAGTAGCTGGAGAATGGATGAAACTTACGTCAGACTAAATGGTAAGTAGATTTATTTATATAGAGCAGTAGATCGTTATGGAGATACAGTTGATTTTTTTCTAAGTGAACGTAGAGACAAGTCTACAGCTCTTTCTTTTTTTCGTAAGGCTATCAAAGATAATAACACTCCATCCAAAGTGGTAGTTGACAAAAACGGTAGCAATAAATCTGCACTTGATACTTTAAATACAGAAATAGATCAAGATCATAAGATTCAAATATTTCAAAACAAATACTTAAATAATAGAGTCNAACAAGATCACAGGTTTATCAAAAAACGGATAAANCCTATGTTGGGATTTAAGNGTTTCCATTCGGCTAACATTACCATTACAGGAATAGAAAATATTAGAATNATTCAAAAANGACAACTAATCGGATCTAAAAAACAAGCATCTACTTTTGAGAACTTTGCTAAACTTATGGCCGCATAATATCCAAAATTCAAAACAAGGGAGAGAATTATACAAAATTAAATACAGATGCGACAGCACCAAAGAGTATAACCTACTATAGAGATGGTATGATTTATATAATCAAGATTTTATTTTAAAAATCAAAAAAAGGGTAGCGGATATTGATAAATGATTCTGTCATATAGAGTTATATTTATACATAAATTATATAATATATAACGTAACGGGTCTTTCTATAAGATTGTGTAAAATGTTTTTTTATTATTAACGTCAATGCTGGATTAGAATATTTTTTAATAATGATCTAGAGTAAAGAAATGGTTCAACACTTTAAAATTAGGCACATCCGTTCCTGATTATAGTTTATAATAACCTGAACTTTGGGAAAAAGGAATAGAGCTTATTACCCATATCAAAAAATATATATAAAATGCTTTTATGCCACTATGGGATAAACTATCTAAAAGCCTTATTTTAAATCAAGTGGCATAGTTTTTGTTGGATAATCAACATCCATACTGTTCCAACTATATAGTAAAATATGGATATAAGTTTATGGTTTTGGTCCATACATATGGAATCCCATATGGCAAAACTTGGGCCATCAGCCAATAAATTCATAACCAATATAGTTGCATAAAAGTCTACCCTTTAGATACCTATTGTAAATGGTTGGCCAGGTACCAATATGACAGAATACAGCATAAATACATTTAACTTAAATTAATAGCAAGCATGAATGAAAAAGGAACTATATCGGTACATACTGAACATATCTTTCCAATTATTAAAAAATTTCTTTATTCTGATCAAGACATTTTTTTGAGGGAATTGGTAGCCAATGGTGTAGATGCGGTACAAAAACTTAAAAAGTTAGGGGCTATGGGCCTTTACGAGGGGGCTACCGATAAGCTACAAGTAGAAGTACTACTTGATGCATCGGCCAAAACACTGACCATTAAAGACCATGGATTAGGTATGACAGCTGATGAAATCAAAGAATATATCAACCAAATTGCTTTCTCGGGTGCGACTGCATTTGTAGAAAAATACAAAGACAAAGTAGGAGAAAATCAATTGATTGGTTTTTTTGGATTGGGTTTTTACTCAGCTTTTATGGTAGCTAAAAAAGTTGAAATTATTACAAAATCTTATCAAGTAGGAGTAGGAGCCGAAGCAACCCATTGGAGCTGTGATGGTAGCACCAATTTTGAAATATATTCTACTGAAAAAAGTGAAGTAGGTACAGAAGTAATTTTGCATCTTGCAGAAGATTCGGAAGAATTTTTGAAGCCAGAACGTATTCAAGCTATTTTAGATAAACATTGTCGCTTTTTACCCATAGAAATCGTATTTGATCAAAAGGTGATCAATGATCCCATGCCACTATGGACCAAACGGCCAGCAGATTTACAATCTGAAGACTATCTTAAATTTTATAAAGAGCTCTATCCTTTTGCAGAAGATCCACTTTTTTGGATCCATTTAAGTATTGACTATCCATTTACTTTAACAGGTATACTCTATTTTCCTAAAGTAGCCAACTACTTTGAGCAAAAAGAAACCATTCAACTTTATGCAAGACAAGTGTTTATTACCAATGATGTAAAAGAAGTTATTCCTGACTTTTTACGGTTGTTACATGGTATTATCGATTCACCAGATATACCGCTAAATGTATCTAGAAGCGCGCTACAAGCAGATGGTAATGTAAAAAAAATTAATACATACATTGCTAAAAAGGTAGCCGAGAAGTTAGAAGCTCTTTTTCAACAAGATCGTAAAGGGTATGAAGCTAAATGGAATGATATCTCCCTTTTTATCAAGTATGGTATGATAACCGATCCTAAATTTGATGAAAGGATACGAGAAATAGTTCTCTTGCAAAACACAACTGGCCATTACTATACGATAGCTGAATACAAAGATGCAATGGCTAAAAATCAAACTGATAAAAATGAAAATTTGGTTTTGCTCTATACAACAGACCCTAAAAAACATGCTGTCTACGTACAATCAGCACAACAAAAGGGATATGATGTATTGGTCCTAAATAGCCCCATTGACACCAACTTTATCAATTTTGTGGAATATAAACTTGATAAAGTCAAACTCAAAGCAATTGACACCGATACCATCGGTAACCTAATTGAAAAAGAAGAGGTCACGGAACATAGGCTTACAAAAGAAGAAAGTGAAAGCTTACAGTCTATTTATGAAAAAACGATTGGTGCAGAACAAACTACTTGGAAGGTCGCATCTATGCTACCAGAGGAGTTGCCTGTGGCTTTTATTACTTCGGAGCATTTGAAGCGTATGACCCAATTTGCACAAGGAGATGAAGCGAAACAAAAGCATTTTCGCTCTATGCATGTAGCCATTAACGGGAACCATCCTTTGGCAAAAAAAATCTTGGCTACTACTGACCAAACTGTTCAAAAAGCACTGGTAAAACAGAGCTATCAATTGGCCCTACTGGCACAAGGGTTGCTAGAAGGGGAATGGCTAGCTGGGTTTATAAAAAATTACACAAATAAATTATTAGAAGAATAGCTAGATCGATTAATCTTTTCAATGGTAAATATATAGGCCTTTTTTTGTAATGAAATGGCCTATGGGGCCGACATTTATTGCGACCATAGAAGGGCTCATATAAGCCCTTCTATTCTTAACCAGCTAAAAAATTACAACAGGATTCACTTATTTCGCTCCAACATTTTTTTGATTTCAATAAAAAGTATTAAATTTACTATGGCAAGCCGGTACGGCTAGCTCCTACTAAATCCCCCAGGCCTGGAAAGGAACAAGGGTAAAGTGGTTGCAGCAGCGCGATACTCGGCTTGTTTTTTTCATCCGCTCCAACATCCTCGAGCGCCAGTTTTACCAAAGCTTATTAGGGTAATTCATTATATTTTATATGGGTCATATCCCTCTAAGAGGACACCAAATGTATCTAAAAAATTTAATCCCTCTTCATCATCCAAATTTTTATAGGCTGCGTAAGCATCTTTATATATTACCTTTTTAATACCTACACTAAATATCATACGCGCACACGATAGACAAGGCGCAAGAGTTGTATAAAGCACACCATCCCTTACATTGATATGATGGGTTAATGCATAAAGAATAGCATTTTGTTCTGCATGAATGGTCAAAGAACAACTCCCTTTTATATTCCTAGCACAACCTGTTTTAGGCCATATCTCATCGCAATTATAGGTACCTTCTGGAGGACCATTGTATCCTGTGGAAATAATTCGGGTCTCTTTTGTTAATACAACGCCTACCTTTTTTTTAACACAATGGGAGCGTTCCGCCAAGTGCATGGCAAGCGACATAAAAATATGATCGAATGTAGGTCTTTGCGTCATTAATGTTATATACCTGAATGGGTGATGAGCTGGATAAAAAAGTAGCCAACCATAAATCTATCAAAATTAATAGAAATATATCACACTACAGATGATTTTTTTCATAGAACGAGATGAGTGTAATAGATGGATGGTATGATCCTTAATTTGTAATTTTTGACATTATGGGACTAAATGTACCTCTATTTGACTGGATGGATATAAGACGATTATCGAAAAAATCAATAGTAGGAACCGAGAAGCTAAAATGGTTACATAAATTAAAAGCGGTTTTTATACCCTACACTTTAATGATCTATTCCTACAGCCTTAAGATTATTATAAATATTTACTAAATTACTGATTTAAACTTTGTAATATAAACTTAATTTGTTATTCTATTGGAACCATGCAACAACTATTTATTTATTACTATCGTTCTACTGTTTGGGCTAGCGTATTATTTACTTTAACCTTAACCGGATGCAACCATCATCCAAAAAACAATATGATACCTCAACAAAAAATAACAATAGAATATCAAGAAGGAATAGATATATCTCATCATCAAGAAGATATTGACTGGAACGAACTAACCCCTAGTAATAGTAATAAAGTTTTCATTATTGCTAAAGCAACAGAAGATAAAAGCTATCAAGATCCTAAATTTATACAAAACTATAAAAATATATGTAATGCAGGCTTTCAACCTGGTGCTTATCACTTCCTAAGGTTTGGCTCAAGTTCGGCTAAGGATCAAATGAATAATTTTATACGTCAAATACAAGCAGCACAGAAATTAACTGACCAGATTAAATTAGCTAATAATGAACGAATTATAGCGTTAGACGTAGAGGAAAGCAATGGATCAGATTATAGTTTAGTGAGCAGCGTAGTAGAAGAAAGCGTTGGATATCTCAAGGAGATAAACATAACTCCTTTCATATACACAAGACAAAATTTTTGGGATCAACATGTAAAAACCACCCCTGATATAGTTAAAAAGTGTCCACTATGGATTGCTAGATACAGAAGCACACCACCATCATCAAATGAGTTACCAAATGGTTGGCAAGAATGGAAAATATGGCAATATTCTAGTACAGGGTCTGTTCCAGGTATTCAAGGTAATGTAGATCTAAATAAGATGCAATTGCAAAATCAACTACAGTGTAGTAGTTAGGATTTACTCTGACAATTGTTAAATTGTGTTGATATCAATACCGACTATTATTATGAACTTACATCAAAAAATAATTAAACCTAAACTAGGTTTATTAGAGGTAGCCAAAACGTTGGGCAATATCTCATCAGCGTGTCAAAGCATGGGTTATAGCAGAGATAGCTATTATCGTTTTAAGTCCTTATATGAACTAGGTGGTCAGGATGCCCTACATGAGATAAGTCGCAAGAAACCTATATTAGCTAATAGAGTAGATCCTAAGATAGAACAATCAGTATAGATATGGCCATAGATTATCCAGCCTATGGTCAACTTAGGGTATCAAACGAGTTAAATCAGCAAGGTATACTGGTCTCTCCAGGTGGTGTCAGGTCTATCTGGTTACGTAATGATTTAAATAATATAAAAAAACGTCTTAAAGCATTAGAAGCCAAAATGGCTCAAGATGGTCTTGTTTTAACTGAATCCCAGCTAGCCGCATTAGAAAAACGTAAGAATGAACAAGAAGCATTTGGAGAAATAGATACAGAACACCCTGGTTATTTAGGCTGTCAAGATACTTATTATGTTGGTAACTTTAAAGGGATAGGTAAGGTTTATACCCAGGTATTTATAGATAGCTATTCTCGAGTAGCTAATGCAAAACTCTATACTGATAAAACAGCTTTGACAGCTGCTGATATGTTAAATGATAGAGTACTGCCTTGGTATCAAGAACAAAGCATACCCCTCTTGCGCATTCTAACAGATCGTGGCACTGAGTATAAAGGCAAAATAGAGCATCATGCCTTTGAGTTGTTTTTAAGCATAGAAGGTATAGAGCATACGGTTACTAAAGCCTATTCACCGCAAACCAATGGATTTTGTGAGCGTTTTAATAAAACTATGAAACAGGAATTTTTTGATACAGCCATGCGTAAAAAATCTATAGCAATCTAGATGATTTGCAAGAAGATTTAGATTACTGGTTGCATCACTACAATCATGAGCGACCTCATTCTGGAAAATATTGTTACGGAAAAACTCCGATGCAAACTTGGCAGGATAGTAAAAAATTAGTACTTGAAAAAAATAATCAAATCGCGTATCTTAAAAGAATACCTGACAACCTAAACTTAACTGACAACTATATACTATAATTTTTTACTGCCTGTCAGATTAAATCTCAACTACTACAAATCTAAAACTATTTTAGTCTTCTTTACTGAACTGAATTTTTTGACCTTGTTTCTTCCTATTTGATAAACTTCGATTATGAAACAATAAAACTACTAAAATAGGCAACAATTTAAGTCATTTCTTGTCCAGTTTTTTCGGTCCACTATACCTTCCTGAACTGCAAGGAATAAGGGGGGGCTCCAGATTGGGTTGCTTCATCAACTAGCTTTCCTTCTTTGCTTAAAATTTTTATACAGGACGTATGCCCTTTTTTGGCAGCCAAATGCAATGGAATTTGCGCTGATTTGTCTCAGGCGTATACATTGAAACCATTGTCAATTAGAAAGGTTATGAGTTTTGGACATTTGTTTATTTATCGTTTTTTAGCTACCGCAATAGTATACGAACTATTTTGTTTACACAACGCTTCAGTAAGAGTTTGGTTACAATAGATAGGGTAGCCCCTTTTGTTCCCTGATATACCTCTCCCTTAAGTTTAATTTTTTGTCTATTAGACACAACCCACCATACTAAAAGTACCCCTAAAATGGTTCCCAAGTATAACGATAATTTTTTAGACATAAACTATAGGGATTGTTAAGCGTTCTAAAGCAGATAGAGTAGCAAAGCATGGCAATTTTTAGTTGCTTCTATGGTATGCTATAAACCTATGTAAGCTTATCCTTTAATAGTATGGACCGTTTCTTCAGACAATGATTTAATGCAGCCTGATAACTTTTTTGCCTTGCCTTGGATCGCTTTTGTAATTTTCTTCTTAGTATCATCGCAGACTAAAATGCCCAATACAGCACCTAATACCACACCTAATGATAGGCAATACACATTTTTAAACATAACTTACTTTAAATTTAAAGCGTTTAAAACGCTAAATAAAACTAAAACACATATTAAATTTACACACTTTAAGTTAATAAAGCTATAAAAAGATAAAATATTCGACCCTAAGCACAGTATCCATATCATAAAGATGAAACAAAATCTAAATATCCAATTTAGCATATTTGGCATAATGTTCTATAAATTCTCTACGAGGGGGCACTTCATCCCCCATTAACATAGAGAAAAGATGTTCTGCCGCCAATGCAGAGGCTATAGTTACCTGTCTTAGGTTCCGACGTGTTGGATCCATAGTAGTATCCCAAAGTTGGATCTCATTCATCTCGCCCAAACCTTTATAACGCTGGACAAATACCGCATCAACTTTTCCATCTTTAAGGCTAAATTGTGTGACCCATTCTTCTTTTTCTGATTCTGTCCAGCAATAGTGTTCTTCTTTATCTCGTTTCACCAGATAGAGTGGAGGAGAGGCAATATACAGATGTCCTTTCTCTATAATGTCCCGCATGTAGCGGAAGAAAAAAGTTAAAATAAGGGTACGAATGTGGCTACCATCTACATCTGCATCAGTCATAATCACAATTTTGTGGTAACGTAATTTATCTAGATTAATCGCTTGTTCGTTACTATCTGTACCTATCGCTACACCCAGTGCAGTGATCATATTTCTGACTTGCTCATTATCATATATTTTATATGCTTGTGCTTTTTCTACATTCAAAATTTTACCTTTTAAAGGAAGAATGGCTTGGAATCTTCTGTTCCTACCCATTTTAGCAGTACCACCAGCAGAGTCACCCTCTACCAGAAAGAGTTCACAAAGCGTAGGGTCTCGTTCGGAACAGTCTGCTAATTTACCAGGCAAGCTGTTGCTCATTAATACATTTTTGCGTTGTACCATTTCACGTGCTTTCCGGGCAGCTTGGCGGGCTTGAGCGGCTACAATAACTTTGTTAACAATCAGTTTTGCTTCCTTAGGATGTTCTTCTAGGTAGTAATGTAATACTTCAGCTACACAGCTTTCTACAGCACTTTGTACTTCTGCATTCCCTAGTTTGGTTTTTGTTTGTCCTTCAAATTGAGGTTCAGCTACTTTTACAGAAATTACAGCAGTTAGTCCTTCCCGAAAGTCATCTCCAATAATCTCTATTTTGGCTTTTTCTAGTAAGCCAGATTTATCTGCGTAGTTCTTTAAAGTGCGGGTTAAAGCTCTTTTAAATCCAGTTACATGCATACCTCCTTCAATCGTATGAATGTTATTTACATAAGAAACTACTGTTTCAGAATAGCCTGTATTATACGTCATGGCAACCTGTACGCCTATATTATTTTTTTCTCCTTCTATAAGGATGGGCGTGGGCATAATGGAGGTTTTGGTGCGCTCTAGATGGGAAACGAATTCTAGAAGGCCTCCTTCAGAGTAAAAAGTTTGTTGAAAAGGGTTACCTTGTTCGTCTTGTTCACGACGATCTTCTAGTTGCATCTTTAGCCCTACATTTAAATAGGCCAATTCTTGCAGTCTATTAATAATGGTATGTAGGTTATAGACCGTAGTCGTAAAAATAGAACTATCTGGCCTAAAATGAACGGTAGTGCCCCGTAGTGCTGTAGTACCTATTTCTTTAACAGAGTAGCATGGAACGCCTTGTGCATATTCTTGCTTATAAATCTTTCCGTTTCGGTATACGGTAACCGCTAAGTGAGCAGATAGTGCATTTACACAAGAAACCCCTACACCATGCAAACCGCCAGAAATTTTGTAGGTACCTTTATCAAATTTACCACCTGCATGCAGTATGGTCATGACTACCTCCAAAGCTGATTTCTGTTCTTTTAGATGCATGCCAGTGGGAATGCCACGACCATTATCCCATACAGTAATCGCATTGTTTTCGTGTATAATAATCCCAATTTTAGTACAGTGGCCTGCTAAAGACTCATCAATAGAGTTGTCTACTACTTCCCACACAAGATGATGTAATCCCTTTACGCCTACATCCCCAATGTACATGGCAGGACGTTTGCGAACAGCTTCTAGCCCTTCTAAGACTTGGATATTATCTGCTGAATAGTCATTAATAGTAGGGGTCATCTTTAAAAGCTATTTTAATATTTTAGATAAAAAATTTATATGCGAAGATAATAGGTTTAAACGAAAGACACACTATATTTCAACTATAGTCATACCGGCCATACAGTGTACAGGACTTTGTAGGGTTATTCCTTTTACCAAAGGATGGCCGTTTAAGTAATGCCGTACGGCACTACGCAAAATGCCTTTTCCTTGCCCATGGATGATTTTTAATCGACAATGGCCTAATAGCAGTGCATGATTTAGAAATTTTTCTAGTGCACATAGCGCTTGAGCTTTGTTGAAACCATGTAGATCAAGTATTGGATCAGCTGGCATAGATCGTGTGTCTATCGTAAGATTATTTGATAAAGATCTATTTTTTCGAATAGATGATGGAAACGTTACGTTTTCAACAGATTGAAGTGGTAGATAAAAGTGCAATTTCCCAAAGGCAATTAGTACCTTATGTAGATGGATACTTATTACTTGACCTATAGCAGCTTGATTTTTAATGCGTACATAGTTACCAATTGCAATGTTGGAGCACATATATAAAAGAATTTAAAAACTAAATAGAAAGTTCTTTTAAAGCTTGATAAACTTTTCTATAGACTTCAAGTGCCCTTTCTGAAGAATCTTCTAGATAATATTTTGTACTTTGGTTGAAAGATTGTGCGTCTATCTGATATAGTGCTAATATTTTTTTTTGGTTTTCACGACGTAATATAGATATAGTTGCTTCAGGGTAATAGCTATTGCACAACCAACTATTGAGCAATTCCAGATCTCTTATCACATTTACAAAAACCAGTTCATTAACTATAGCCATAGGTGTATGGCTGGTAAAAGCTGTTGTGAAGGGTGCGTTACGGGTCCAGTACAATAGCAATAATGTGAAAAGAATAGTAGCTATTTTTTTCATGCTATAAGCGCGTTTAAGTGATTCATTTTATGTAAAGTTAAGTAAAAACTCCTATATTGGGTACGGTAAAAATTAAATACTTTAGGTTTAGGTGGCCATTTAAAAAAAAGTAACTATTATAGCAACTAAAATTAGGATACTATAGGGAGCCATCCTCCAATCTGTCTATTCCCTAATAGCCAGATAATTTAGATATACTATAACCACAAGTCAAATATAAAGCCACTCGTTAGGAGGTAAATGGGAGCAACTTTATGGCCTATTTTTATGTAGGTAACGATAGCTCATATAAAGATTGATTATGGAAGTCTTCCCAAAAAAAATTCTTGCTGTTGTTCATCCAAGCAAATTCGACTTCGATAAAAGTATCAACTACCATTTGTCTATTAATATAGGTTATGGTTTGATTAAGGTATGTTGTATAGAAAAGACTACTCAAGCATGCTTATTGCTAGGCGTATATGCACTCCCTCTGGATAAAAATCACCCGAGCTACATCAAAAGTTTAGAGCAATTTTATAATCAAGATTTTTTTCTAATTAAAAAAAATTGGTTTTCTGTTACTTTATCTATTGCGAATCAAAAATTTACCCTTATACCTCACTTGCTGCTAAGCAAAAAAGATTTGTGTACCTATATGCACGTTGCTTGTGGTGTCGATCCACATGATGAAGTGATCTCTTTTACCCATGCATTTGCAAAAATGTCAGTTGTGTTTTCAGAAAATGCTTCTGTATTAGATTGGTTTAGAAAACGTTATACTGGTAGCAATTTTCATATTATCCACCAAGCTAATGCTATTATAGAAGGATTTCAAATAGAATGCGCACATAAAGCAGAATTATTTGTCTGGTTGGCAGAGGACTATTTGTACATATTGGTCCATAATAAAAGAAAACTGCTTTATTGTAATCTGTTTGCTTATAAAACATCTCATGACTTGTTAAGCTACCTATCAGCTGTAGTCCAGGTTATGCAATTAGAGCGTACTGCGTGTACATTACTGGTAGGTGGATTGATTGAAAAAAAATCATTGGCTTATGGTCAGTTGAAGGCATATCTTCCAAAGACCACCTTAAAAACAAAAATTGATTTTTTTAAATCAAATCCATATGTTTTTAAAGAAAGTAACACCTCACCTATGTTGTATTTTGATCTAATGAGTAGTGTATTGTGT
Source organism: Cardinium endosymbiont cEper1 of Encarsia pergandiella (assembly GCF_000304455.1). NCBI lineage: Bacteria > Pseudomonadati > Bacteroidota > Cytophagia > Cytophagales > Amoebophilaceae > Candidatus Cardinium > Cardinium endosymbiont of Encarsia pergandiella. The sequence continues at coordinate 540,565 of NC_018605.1, read as the reverse complement.
CATACCCATAGCAAAGTATAGCAATAATTTAAGAGAGAGCTGTTGTCTTTGTTCTTATCCATTTAAGGATAGCGCAAGAAAAATAGCTAAAAGCGCAATAGGTTATTGATATTCCCATCATGATAGCTGTTTAAGTTACAAATGAAAGAAGTACTGACTGATTTATTTATAGGATCTGACATATATTTATTTGGCGTTTTTAAAGCCAGTAACAGCACCAGCTGCCCGTAATAATGCAACTACTGTTTTATGATCTTTGTATGATACTGAATCAAGAGCGGTCTTTTGATTTAAGTGTCGTACGTTTGTATTATAAGATTATCGTAATTAAAGAGCTGGAATAAGGTCGCTCAAGTGCTGGTATTAGATACCGTTTTACACGTTCCGCCCCCAGCTCTTTTCATTTTAAAAACTGAATAGTTGGTTGGCCCTTAGAGCCCGTGTTTGCGACGATAGTTTATAAGATGAGTCAATTTAGTACAAACTTCTAATAATATGAGACCGTTGCAATAGATTTTTAGATTTTAGGATAAAAAAGTAATCTTTAAATTTATTAAAAGTTTAACTTGTATTTATTGTTTAGGTTTTGTAATAAAAATTTTATGATATTATTATGTCAATAAAAGTAAGCGGTCAGTTAAGTTTATCAGATGTTTCAGCTAGTCGCCGCAAATGTACACACACTTTCTTTGATCAAATGCATAAACTGATTAATTGGTCATCGATAGAAAAAGAACTTCGTATTTATTATCCTAAAGGCTTACGTTTGTCAGGCAAGGCTGCCTATAGTCCCTTATTACTTTTTAAAATGCTCTTGCTTGAGCAGTGGTACGGATTAAGTGATTACCAAGTCGAAGAAGAGGTAAATGATCGTATTACTTTTAGCAGGTTTTGTGGTATATCGATGGATAATTCCGTTCCAGATCATAGTGTATTAAGCAGATTTAGGACTGCTCTTACAGAAAAAAAAGCTTTAGATAAGTTATTAAATCTAATTAATAACCAGCTATCTAGTAATGGTGTACTAGTTGAACATGGTGCCGTTATTGACGCCTCTATTACCTCTACTCCTAGACGTCCCAAAGGTAAAAAAGCTATGATTTGCATGAAGATGGCACTATATCCGTATCTGATAGTTATCAAAAAGAGGTAGATCCAGAAGCTAGTTGGACCACAAAAGGTCATAATTTTTATTATGGCTATAAGAGACATGTCCTAGTAGAAAGTAAAGAAGGTTTAGTTCTGGCAGTTAGTACTACGCTGGAAGTAGGCTCTATGGAGATAAAGGCTATAGCGGTTTCCCTAAAGAAACTTTACTAAAGAACAAAAAATTAAAATCAGCTATTCAAAAGAAAGGTAGTAGAAATCATCCCTTATCATCTGCTGCTAAGCAGTTTAATAAATTGGTATCTAAGACGCGCTATAAAGTAGCAAGAGTATTTGGCAGCATTAAGAGGTGGTTCCGTAGTGCAGGAGCTAGATATATAGGACTGGATAAAAGTCATACGCAACATGTTATGGAAGCTATAGCCTATAATTTATATAGGGCTGCTAATATTATTTTAAGAGGTGTTTAGGAGGATGGTATATCCAAAATGAACAAAAATAAACTTAAAAACCAACAAATAATGAATTTTATGGATCCTTAACTGCAAAAACTACAAAAAATAGCACTACAAGCTTAACAAAAATCACAATAACTATCTATAACAACGGTCTCACCACTTTGCATATCTGTAGGATTAAATCTTGATTTCTACAGGATTCGGCGTATTTGAATATATCGGGCTAGTATTATGGGATCTGTTTTCTCTATGATTGCTTTTGTGGAGTTTGAAGATAAATAAATTTATAAAATATTCACCACAGACATCACATTTATACGTTTTTTTACCTTTTATATCTTTAATACAACCGTTACAAAATAATAGGATCTAAATACAATTATAAAACCGACTTAGAAATCCGATAAAAAATTCTTGTACTTTATTTATATAATTCAGCATAATATATAAAAGTTAAGGTTCTGTCGCGTTTATGTTTCATGTTATCTAGATTTTATCACTTGTCTTAAATTTTTGATATTATGCAGCCATAAGTTTAGCAAAGTTCTCAAAAGAGTGTTGTTCGTTTGCTGCATATGTTTAAAAGTGTCTTAAAAACACTTTTAACGACCTTTTTAAGGAAATAGACTTCAAATTTTGTACTTTCTGTTATGATCAAAAATTGTTCTAAACATTAGCACAAAAATTAAATTGCAAGTTTATAGTTTTAAACATATCCAACGTATGTAACAGAATTTATCCGTTTCATAAAGAATATAGTGAACTGAAAAAATAGGACAAATTTTTATATACATTAGTGATCAGTCTATTACTTTATATAGATATAGTACTCGATAAAAACATCCGATTGTTTATCTTTGATGGTTTGTTTCTAATTTTTTTAGGCTATTGCAGCTATTTAGCTAAATCTATGTTTTAGGCAATCGCTTGTAAAATGCGAAACATCCAGAACTTTTTATATAAGTAATATCTAAATAATCTTTTAAAATAGCACTATCTTTTTTATATAAAATAAAAAAACAAGGCTTATCAATAGGGCCTTCTAATAGCCAATTTATGTCAGTTACCCGTAAAATTTTCGGTAAGTCAGCATAGAAAAGAGGGGCAGCTGATTTAAAACCAACGGTAGCAAGATATACATTTTTTCCTTTACAAGCTTTACAAAAATCAACCATGGATTTTTGAGTATAAGCTTCTACTTTAGGTGCTATACGGATCAAGAATAATGCTAATGTACAAATATTGATTAACGCGAAGTTACTTATAAAAGGAATAAAGCGGGATTGTACAAGAAAGTAGTAAGCAGTCGCTATACCTATGGTATAGATAATACCTGGGATGCTATCCCAGTAGTTCCATATAACCGGTACCTGTAGTGCGTCTTTTATAGTTTGATTTTGTACAAGCCTGATCCATAAGGTTTTATGTAACATGATCCATGGCATAAGCGCTAAAGTGCTCCCTATCATTACGCCAATGACTAAAAAAGCCATAGCTGAATGGCTATATTGTCTATTGTAGATCTTTTGGTGCAAAAAATCAGTTGCAAAGAATGTTATAGGGAAATAGGCCATAGCACTATAATGGACGATTTTTGTACCAACTAAGGTGAAAATAACCAATACAACCACTAATAAAGCTTGCATATTGGCTGCAAAGTAACGCTCTTGAATGAATTTTTTTTGTTTTAAAATCAATATAGCAAGTAGCGTACTTGGAAAGCATCCAAAAAAAAGCACTAGATGGTGATAGTACCAAGGTTGGTCATGGGTATAAACTGGTTGATGGTAGAGCAATAGATGGTAATCCCAAAATTTCTTAATAAACGTGCATCCATTAGACCAAATCTCTGGAATAAGCCAACAGGATACCACCGCTGTGGCAATCAATAGTGCGCTAACCAATGATTTGAAGGAAACCACATTGCCCTTAAACCAAGTGTAAGATAATCCTAGCGTGGCCAATGGTATGATCAGGGCCATAGGTCCTTTGGTCAATAGTCCGAAACCTATAGATAATCCTGCACTGCCATACAACCATGGGTTAGATGGCATGATGCTATGAGATAAAAAATAGATCGCCAATAACAAAAAGTAATTAAAAAAAGGATCTATAATGGCTGATTTAAAATAAAAATGAGGCAAAAAAGTAGTTGCGTACAAGCACATCCATAAAAACCCAAACCATTGATCTTTGTATTGCTTACCTATGTAGTATACCGTTGCAAGGGTTAATAGTCCACAGACCAAATTAGGGAAACGGGCGCCTAGCTCATTAATGCCCCAAAAATGCATAGAAACTGCTTGTAGCCAAAAGAAAAAAGGTGGTTTTTCATAGAGTGGTTCAAAATTAAAAGTCACTTGACCATAGTTTCCCGTACGTATCATTTCCCTGGTAATTTCGGCAAAATAGAGTTCATCTAAATCAAATAGATGGATCTCTCTTATACCGAGTGCAAAAATGCACCCAAACCCAACTATAAAATAAAAAACAATGCTATTTTTTAATCGAAAACCGTTTCCCATGGGTGTACAACAAAAAATAGATAGAACGGTCCAACCAACTTGGCCCATTATAATCCATAACAGAGATGTATGCTATTACAGCAGCCATTGTACCAATCCAAGCACCTACATAAACATCTGTATAGAAATGTTGACAAAGATAAATTCTTGAATAGACAACCATTAGGGCTATTCCTAACAAAATTAGACTATATATATTTTTTTTGCTGCTATACAATAGCTGTAGTACAGATATCAAGGAAAAGATGGTAGCAGCATGACCTGAAGGAAAACTAAAATCTATTGGTAGCGATACCCCATCTACTAAGTGTAGCGGTTCATCTACAGGAAGCAAAGCCATAGGTCTTAATGTACCTCTAAAAAAAACACGTTTTAATAATTGTACTACCATAGACATAATGCCAAAACTTCCCGCTATCACAATAGCCTTTCTACAAGTTGCATGTAATAAGGTGACTATACATAGGAAGGATAGATAGGTAATCCCATCACCCAGCCAAGTACAATAAGGCGCTATACAATCTACCATAGGATGGTGCCACTGTTTAAGCAATTTAAAAAACGCAACTTTATCCCATACAAAAAGCGGAAAAATACCGATAACTAATAAGCTAGTAATTAGGTAAAAAAATAAAATATTTTCATGCCAAATTATTTTAATGGTCCTTATCTTTTTCATGCTATTTTTTTGAAACGGTAGCAATAAAGTGAAGTAAAAAACCCATATGAAAAATAAGTTGTAAAAGTAGTATACTACTGATGATACCAATCTAACGCTTATCTTTGATTTTAATAATTTTTTACAGCTTGTTGTCTGGTATATTTACTAATTGCTCATAGAAACCAAAAACTCTTCATTATTACGTGTACCCCTCATTTTTTTAAGTAAGAAATCCATAGCTTCTGTAGAACTCATATCTGCCATAATGTTGCGTAATATCCAAATTCGTGCCAATTCCTCTTTACCTATTAACAACTCTTCATGTCTTGTTCCAGAAGCAGGCACATCAATAGCTGGATAGATACGCTTATTGGCTAACTTTCGATCCAGTTGTAATTCCATATTACCCGTACCCTTGAACTCTTCAAAAATTACTTCATCCATTTTAGATCCTGTATCAATAAGTGCTGTAGCCAAAATGGTCAATGAACCTCCATGCTCTACATTGCGCGCTGCACCAAAAAATCGCTGTGGTTTGTGCAGTGCATTGGCATCAATACCACCAGAAAGTACTTTACCAGAAGAGGGACTGACCGTATTATGTGCCCGAGCCAATCGGGTAATAGAATCCAAGAGGATAACTACATCACGACCACATTCTACCATTCTCTTTGCCTTTTCTAAAACAATATTAGAAACTTTTACATGCCGTTCAGCTTGTTCATCAAAAGTCGAAGCGATCACTTCTGCTTGTACATTTCTGGACATATCTGTCACTTCTTCAGGACGTTCCCCAATTAAAAGAACAATTAAATAAACTTCTGGATGATTGGATGCAATGGCATTGGCGATCTCTTTTAATAGTACTGTTTTACCCGTCTTAGGCTGGGCTACAATCATACCACGTTGTCCCTTACCAATAGGTGAGAATAAGTCCATAATACGGGTTGAATATTGGCTAGACCCGTTGGAAATATGTAACTTATTATGTGGAAAAAGTGGCGTAAGATGTTCAAAGGGAATACGATTGCGTCCCTCTTCTGTCGTCACGCCATTCATATATATTACTTTTAAAAGTGCAAAATATTTTTCTCCTTCTTTCGGTGGACGTATTTTTCCACGGATGGTGTCACCTGTTTTTAGATTAAATAACTTGATTTGAGAGGGAGATACATAGACGTCATCTGGGCTAGCTAAATAATGATAGTCAGATGAACGCAAGAATCCATAGCCATCTTGCATAATTTCCAGTACACCTTCTCCTTCAATCGTAGTATCTAAATTGTGCTGGGCTACTGTCTCTTTTTTTCCTTTTTCAGATAAAGCGGTAGATTCATTTGCCTCTTTTGTAGTAGAAATAGGCGCGCATTGGATCACTCCTGATTTAGCTGACTCGGTAACTTCACTATTTTTATCTTCTACATTAGTGTCAATTTGTATTTCTACTGCCTTAGATTTTGTATAACTTTTTTTGGGTGATAAAGGTGGGGATACCTCTTTTGGTTGCAGGGTAGCCATTGGCGTATGCTTTTTCTGAGTAACTTCCCTTACAGGTAGTAGCGCTTGCTGGTCTAATATTTTATAAATAAGTTCTTCCTTCGAAAGCGTTTTATAGCTTTTAATTTTAAATTTTTCTGCTAATTCGCGCAACTCAGAAATAAGTTTTTGATTGAGTTCTCCGATATTGTACATGATTGAGTTAGGTGTAAGTTAAATAAACCCTATTAAAATAATAGGCATGATCTTAACTATTTTAACGAATCTGCTTAAAATAGTAGTAGCTTATATTACTGTAGTAGCCATGTAAGCCAAGTGCTTGAACATCAAATACCTTTTGCCAGTTGATTATTCATTCACAAAAATATTTTTACATAAAATGCCTCAATGGCATTCTGTAAAATCATTTTAATAATTTATGTGTTAAACATCTGAAAATTAGCTATTTTTAATTACTAAACAAAAGTAGTGTCTATAATCCAAAATAAGACATTGCCTGCTTATTTGCTTTGATTTTGCTTTTTAAATATAGCAAGAATGGTCAAAAAATAAAGACATTTTTGTACCTATATAGAATATAGAATAGATATAATGCGGAAAATTATACTAAAAAGATTAAACCCAAGAAATGAATATCAACTTAGAACTTTGAATGCAGCCCCGTGGCAAACCGATATGAGCAATAATACAACTATAATTTGAAAAAATCAAACAAAGTATTCTTTTGGAAGAAAGACAGAACCAAAGCTTTAAATTATTGTGATTTTAGGTTAATAAAACCTATATTACAGGGATTCAACACAAATAGCATGATTGAGTTACATCGTATAAGAACAGACAAAGAAGCAGTAATAAATGGCTTACATCAGCGAGGTGTATCTAATGCAGAAGAGCTTATTCAAGCCATATGCAACCTGGACATAGAAAAACGGGCCATACAATTTCAATTAGACAACTTATCCGCTACACTCAATAAGCTAAATCAGGAAATAGCAGATCTCTTGCGCAAAAACGATGGAGCTGCTCCGTTAGAAGCAAAAAAAGAAGAAAGCAACCAATTAAAAAAAAGCATTAAGCAGTTGGTAGAGAAATTTAAAGCACATGCATTAGATCTATTGGTGCAGCTTTATGCGCTTCCAAACTTGCCTCATGAAAGCGTACCAGTAGGGAGCCATGCTGATCATAATCTTATTATTTATCAAACGTCACGAATGGTTGTAAAAGGGCCTTTGGCCCATTGGGATTTGGTTAAAAAATATGACTTAGTTGACTTTGAGTTAGGCAATAAAATTACCGGTGCTGGTTTCCCAGTATATAAGGGAAAAGGTGCTAGGTTACAACGTGCTTTAATCAACTTTTTTTTGGATCAAGCATTAAAAGCAGGCTATACCGAAATTCAACCTCCTATTTTGGTAAATGAAGCATCTGCCTATGCAACGGGTCAACTCCCTGACAAAGAAGGCCAGATGTATCAAATTGGATCCACACCATTATATCTAATACCTACTTCAGAAGTCTCCATCACCAATATCTATCGTGATGCCATTATAGCAGAGACTGCTCTACCCATTAAACATGTAGGGTATACACCCTGCTTTAGAAGAGAAGCAGGCTCTTGGGGCGCTGACGTACGCGGACTGAATAGGTTGCATCAATTTGATAAGGTAGAATTGGTTCAGATTGCCCATCCGGACGCTTCTTACGCAAACTTAGAAGAAATGTTAACCTATGTACAAGGATTGGTGGAACACCTGGCGCTACCTTACCGTGTTCTAAAGCTTTGTCATGGAGATTTAGGGTTTTGTGCTGCTATGACCTATGACATAGAGGTGCATGCCATAGGTCAAGATAAATGGCTAGAAGTGAGCTCAATTAGCAATTTTGAAACCTTCCAATCCAATAGGTTGTCCTTAAGATATAAGGATAAAACCAAAAAAACTTGTCTTTTACATACCTTAAATGGCAGTGGGCTGGCCCTTCCACGTGTACTAGCTGCACTGTTGGAATTAAATCAAACCCCAGAGGGGATCCGTATTCCAAAGGTCTTACAACCTTATACAGGATTTGATATAATCGACTAAATCTTTCTTATTGCAACTTTTTTCAAAAGGCTTTCGATCTTATGCCACTTATAGGCTTCTTTTTATATACCCAGATTAGCATAACAAAAAATTAATATGTCGTTTATCTAAATCGCAATTTTTTACTTTTACCTTTACGATATCCCCTAATCGGTAACATTTTTTAGACCATTTTCCAACTACTTGAAAGTGCTTCTCCTCAAAAGCATAGACATCATCGGTAAGGTCTGATAGGCGCACCATTCCTTCACAACCATTGGATAAGATTTCTATATACATATTCCATTCCGTTATGCCACTGATGATTCCCTCAAATATTTGTTCCTTTAGATTTTGTATAAATTCTACTTGTTTGTATTTGATAGAAGCCCTTTCTGCATTTGCAGCGAGGTATTCTTTTTCTACAGCATACTGGCATTTTTTTTCATAGGATGCTACATCATAGATGTGTTCACCTTTTAAATATTGCTTCAAAAGACGGTGTACCAGTACATCTGGGTACCTTCTGATCGGAGAAGTAAAATGGGTATAATGTGCAAAGGCCAATGCAAAATGTGGGTCAGGTTTTGTGGTGTAAAGCGCTTTGGCCATAGATCGGATGGCCAGCGATTGGATAATAGGTGCTTCTTTTTTCCCCTGAATAGCCTTTTCTAAATCATGCATGGCTTTATATATAGATGTTTTGGCTCTATTTATTTTGTATCCTAGTTGGTTCACAAATAGAAAAAAATCATTTAACTTGTCCGGATCTGGATAGCCATGTGTTCTATATATAAAAGTAGGTCGTAAATTTTCCTGTTTTTGTTTTAGGTATGCTGCATACGTAGCTACTTCCTGGTTGGCCAGTAGCATAAACTCCTCAATAAGTTTGTGCGCATCTGTGCGGCACTTTGAAGTCACTTTAAGTGGCTTCCCATTGGTATCCAGATCAAATACTAACGATCGGGTTTCAAAATTAATCGCTCCTTTTTGCGAGCGTTTTGCATGAATCTGTTTGGCTAAGTGGTTCAATACCGTAAGCGCTTGGTAAAAATCACCTCTTTGGAAATCTATGGCCATTTGCGCTTCTTCATAAGAAAATCTTTTATCCGAATAAATGATGGTTTCTCCCAACCATTTGTCATAAACTTTTCCTTGTGCATCTAATTCAAAAATAGCTGAAAAGGTTAATTTAGTTTCATTTGGACGCAAGGAACATAACCCATTAGAAAGTATTTCCGGTAACATCGGAATACAACGATCTACTAAATATACAGAAGTATTGCGTGCATATGCTTCTTTATCTAGCAAGCTATCTGGTATAACGTAATGACTTACATCTGCAATATGGATACCTACTTGATGGTGGCCATTGGCCAGAGGCTGATAGGAGAGGGCATCATCAAAATCTTTGGCATCTACTGGATCTATGGTAAAAGTAGGTATATGCCGCATGTCTCTTCTTTTGGTTATTTCTTTTTCAGTAATAACCGTAGGTATATTTTTGATACTTTCCACTACATGGTCAGGAAACCCCTCTTTTAAACCAAACTCAGCCATAATCGCATGCATCTCTACTTCATGTAGGCCAGCTTGACCAAGATGTTCCACTACGGTACCTGTTAATTGCTTATGCGTATTGGGGAAAGAAGTTAATGCAATAACTACCTTGTCATTTTCTTGTAGGATGTCGTTATATTTTCCGTCTAATAGAACGGTATATGTAGTCCGTTTTTGTTCAAAAATCGCTTGGGGTTGCTTTCCAGAAACAGTGATGCGTCCAATGATGGGTGCAGTATTGCGTTCAATAATTTCTACTACCACACCCTCCGGTCGTTTGCGGCGTTTCCCTGGAAACAAGCAAACCTTAACTAAGTCTTTATCTAGTGCATATAGTAAATTTTTTTGATGCACTAATATATCTATAGGTTGATCAGGTGAGATAATATAAGCATATTCTGCACGGACATAATCTACTCGACCTGTTACATAAGTACTGGCATATGCATAACGTCCTCTTTTTAGCTTTTTAATTTTACGCTGTTGCACAAGATGTAATAACGCTTTTTGTAACTTGTTTTTGTCTGATTTTGAATTGATATTTAATCTTGTACAGAGTTGTTGTATGGTATATGGGTGATGTGAATCTTGTTGTAAGGTCTTACAAATAATCGTAGTATAATTTTGCACTGCTTTTGTCTTATAAAAATCAAGATCTGTATCTTACAGACACTATAAAGGAAGGATTCCGTCTGTCGTTTGAGTCTAGTCTGTTAGCTTTATCCTTAAGATACAAGATATGATTATTTTTTTCAATTGTTTTTATTCTAAAGTATGGAGCATCTGCATCGTATGTAGGTTATCACGGATCTTAAAAAATCGTAATTATAGTGGGCTGAAAAAACCGGACAAACTTTTATAAATTTTCTTTCCTATTTTTGTCCATGTTAAATTTTCTTTTATTAACGCTAATACTATTTTACTCTTTTCTGATGAACTAAACTTTCTAATTTTATTTTTTCCTATTTGATCTATTCATTTTAAATTGATGAAAACATACCAGCAAGAAACAAAATTAGTCTTTTCCTGTCCTAATTTTTCAGTCCACTATAGTTTTAAAGTATTTTATCTATGTCTAGTGCTATAGCTGTTTTCTGTTTATCGGCTAGATCGGTCGATGCATCATTAGATCTATGGCCAGATAGACCCAAGTTATGCTTAGGTTTACCTTGAATAATATTTTTTACCCTTTCAGAAAAAATTCTGTTTGTAATCAAAGGCCCTTTTCTATAAGTTAGATAAGGATCATTATACAACTTCATAATAAATTTTTCCCATATAGGGCGAGCGGTTGCACTGCCATTTCCTAGCTTAAAATCTCTAAAGTGAATACAGCGGTCTTCTCCACCTACCCAAACCCCCGTACAAAGATTCTGGGTTAACCCTATAAACCAACCATCGGAATGATTAGAGGTGGTACCCGATTTCCCTGCTATATCGTTCTCTTCTCTTAGGGCAATAGGTACACTATTTAAAGCGCCTTCATCCAGCGCGCCTTGCAGCATATAAGTCATAAGATCAGCGGTATCTTTATGAATCGCTTCGCAATGTTGTGGAATAAAGGTTTGTAATATATTACCATGTTTATCTTCAATATGGGTAATAAAGAAAGGTTCTGTCCAAACCCCTTCATTCAAAAAAGTACTATAGGCACCTACCATTTCATAAATAGAAGCATCACTACAACCCAGACAAATAGCAGGAACCGGATCTAAAGGCCCTTTGATACCCATTCGGTTGGCACAGTCTACAACGCGTTGGGCGCCAATCTGTTTAATCAAATAAGCTGTGATAGAATTGTAAGATTTAGCCATAGCATAACGCAAGGTATAGGGCTTACCAGAATAGCTTTTCCACGCATTTTGCGGTGTCCACATTTCACCATTGGGTTGTAAGAACGTAACGGGTACATCTGTTACCAGATCTGTAGGCAAGAAACCATTATCTAATGCTACTGTATAGACAATAGGCTTAAAAGTTGAACCGGTTTGTCGCTTGCTCTGTTTTACATGATCGTACTGAAAATATTTGTAATCAATACCACCTACCCAGGCTTTAATATGGCCTGTATAGGGATCCATGGCCATACATCCGGCCTGTAATATCCTTCGATGATGTTTAAACGCTTCTATAGGGGTGATCATTTTTTGAATAGGCCCATTCCAGGAAAATAATAGAGTGGGTACAGGTGTATGCAATACCCTATGAATTGACTCGGCATCTGTTCCATAATCTTTATGTAACCTTTGGGAAAAAGGTGTTGTTTGTATTTCTTTTTCAATATAGTCTGCTATTTCGTTCCCATTTTCATGAATCCATGGATTCTGATCTTTCCAGTGGTCATCAAATTTAGCTTGCAACTGCGCCATGTGTTCTTTTACAGCATCTTCTGCGTGCACTTGCATCCGACTATCAATGGTTGTATAGATGCGCAGTCCATCTGAAAAAAGATCATATCCATTTTCTTGCGTCCATTTTAATAGAAAATCACGTACTACTGCTCTAAAATAGGGTGCTATGCCTTTTTCATAATTTTCTTCTTGATAGTGTAACTCGGTAGGTATTTCTGAAATAAGGTTATAATCAGACTTTTTTAAAAATCCATACTTGACCATTTGTCTTAATACTACGTTTCTAATATGGTTGGCTTTTTCAGGATTTTTGATAGGACTGTATCGGGTAGGTGCACGTAATAGTCCTACCAATAGTGCAGCTTCTTCTATGCGTAATTCGGCCGCTGTTTTGTTAAAAAATGTACGTGCGGCTACTTTAATACCATATGTATTACTCCCAAAGGTAACTGTATTCAGATACATGGCTATAAGCTCTTGCTTGGTATAAGCACGTTCTAGTTGAACCGCTAAGATCCATTCTTTTGTTTTAAGGATCAGTTTACTAAGGAAGGGAATATGCGAACATCTGCCTCGATAGTTTGTCTCTTTTCTAATGTTAAAGAGGTTTTTAGCCAACTGTTGGGTAAGCGTACTTCCCCCTCCTTTGTTTTGTTGTAATACAATCGAAAGAAAAAAGGCACGTAATAAGCCCCTTAAATCTATGCCAGCATGTTTTTCAAAACGGTAGTCTTCCGAGGCGATAAGCGCATGAATCATATTGGGCGAAATTTCTTCGTAAGTTACAGAGCTGCGGTTGTTTCTAAAATACTTGCCCAGCAAAACGCCATCTGCAGCATAGAGCTCAGAAGCGAATTCGCTTTGTGGGTTTTCTAATAATTCTGTTGAGGGCATGCTACCATATAAATGGTAAAAATCAACTTGAACAGAAAAAAGATAAGTAGGAATACTTATAATTGCTGCTGCAAAACATTTCCAGAGTATGCGTATTATTTTTTCCATATGTTATAATCTACCCATGTAACTTTCCCCAAATATAGTGGACTGATTTATTAAGACAAATTTTTATAAATTTTATCTGTTTTTTGCAGTCCACTATATGCTTTGAATAGGGTATGTAGTTTGGCTACAATAAGCTATGGCACCTTCTGTAATCATAGCGCTGACCGGCATACAAAACGTATTCCTACATTTAGATTAATCAACTGGTTGAAGCAAAAAAATAGCATTAATTATTTAAATGTAAAAAAAGTAAGGACAAAAAAGATTGACGTTCTTCATGTAAGAAATCCATCCTAGATTGAGGTGAATAGTTCCAACTTATATATTTTTTTCGTAAGATTGAGAAATGGTTGCAACTATTAGGTATACTTTATCTACTATTGTAGATATGTTCTTTATGGCATACTAGATAATTTTTTAAAATTACCACATTACGCACAGCAGTGATATGTTAAATAGAAGTGCCCGGAAAATCAATCCATTTTTCTTACATTATTTTTTATTTTATGCTACATTTACAGTCTTTTTTTCCTTCTTCAGTTGTAATGGTGTGCGAAGCGAGCTTATACCTAAACGAAACACAGTTTTGTCTGGGATATCTGACAAGGGGAAAGAAAGGTACCTACAACTACTTCAAATGAATGATGAGGTCGGGAAGGGAAAAATACAAAAAGCCATTTCTAACATTAAAACGCCAGATGCTTTAGAAAATTTTATAGACAAAAGTATTGAAAATCAAACAATATATAATAAATTACTAAAGCTTCTACCCAAATCTGAACGACCTGTATTCCAAACACATTTTCATCAAGCTGACTTAGATGCACAAGCAGAGCTTATCAAGGAAAACGAAAAGCTGTTACAGCAGATTCAACTTACCTCTATTGAATGTCAACAACAATATATTGACTTTCTTCAGGTCGAATCAGACCAAGAAAAAACTATTGAGTTAAAAAAAAAGATTCTCCATGCTACTAAACCAGAAGAGATCAACCAGCTGATTACATCCACCTTTCCTAATCCATTACAGCAATTAAATGATGATGCAAAAGAAAGTTTATCCCAACTGCCAGATCATGACCGACAAGAGATTCTAAAAACGATTCACTTGAATAGTCAAAAAAGCGGCGTAACGAACGATCATCTGGGTGGGTTAATTAAACAAAAGCAACAAGCACAACTAAAAAAAGATAAAGCGGTACCAACAGATGGCTGGGGTCCTAAACTATCATTAGAAGGTAAAGAAAGAAAGCAATTTTTATTCTCGATTATGGAATTCCCTCAAGCAGATCAAAATGCATTAAAAGATCTTTTCGATAAGGTAAATCGGGATAGTATCGAGAATTTTTTATCTGTGTACCATACAGGATTTAACAAAAAAGAACGCATCGAACTTTTGGGAACCATCATTTATCTTTACAAAGGTTGGCCACCACTTACCATTAAACTGTGTAACACGCCTTCTTCATTGTCTAATTTTGATAGGTTGAGTATATGGAAAAAAACCACATCAGATCAAGTCATACTATTAACTAAACTTGATGAACTATTACAAGGATAATATATTTTAACGATGAAAAAAATTGCGATTAATGGATTCGGCCGTATTGGTCGATTGGCTTTACGTACGATTTTAGGTTATAGTGATTTAGAGGTAGTAGCCATTAATGACCTAGCCAATAGTACAATTTTAGCCCATTTATTTAAATATGATTCCCACTATGGCCCCTTCAAAGGAGAGGTTACATGTGATGCTTCCACCATTACCATATGCAACCAATACATTCAGGTCTATTCCTCCCCTGATCCATCTGTATTGCCTTGGGCTAAACTAGGTGTAGATGTAGTCATAGAAGCTACTGGTCATTTTTTAGATACAAAGGGGGCAACCAGCCATTTAACAGCAGGTGCCAAACAGGTAGTACTTTCAGCACCTGCTAAGGATCAAGCTATTCCTACTATTGTACTGGGTATAAATGATGATATTTTAAAAACAAAGCCAGTTATTTTATCTAATGCTTCCTGTACCACCAATTGTTTGGCACCAGTTGCCAAAGTATTAGATGATCATTTTAGTATAGAACAAGGGGTGATTAATACCATTCATGCTTATACAGCTGATCAGTCGCTACAAGATGCACCGCATAATGATTTAAGAAGAGCAAGAGCAGCTGGGCTATCTATTATTCCTACCTCTACAGGAGCGGCCAAAGCAATAGGGCTGGTAATGCCTCATTTAGCAGGCAAATTAGATGGAATGGCCATGAGGGTTCCTGTTTCAAATGGTTCAGTAGTAGACTTTACTGCACTATTAAAAAAAGAAACTACTAAGGAAGCTTTAAATCAGACCATGTATGAAGCAGCCCAAGGTCCACTTAAACATATACTCGCCTATACGGAAGATCCGATTGTTTCTGTAGATGTAATAGGAAGTACCCAGTCTTCTGTTTTTGATGGAAAATTAACCTACGTTAATGGAAAACTGGTAAAAGTAATTAGTTGGTACGACAACGAAGGAAGTTACGCCCATCGGCTGATAGAAATTATACGACTGCTCTAATAAGTCTAAATTATAAAAGCAAGGCCGTATTAGTTGTTTTTTTTGCCAATGAAAAAGCATTGAGTGAAAGCTTTTGGCAATTGCTTACCTTAATTTTTTTTATTATTATGAAAGTTAACCCTACTAAGTTATTAATTTTATTAAAAAAAGTTAGGTACAACAGGCAAAAGCAATACTGGGTAAAGAGCCTACTCAACGATAGCGTCAACCACAATATGGAGTTTTACTTATTTACGAAAGTACTTATCTCTTACGTAATGAAACAATAAATAATTCATTGCTATCATGTATAGTATTATGAAAATCAAAAAGCCAGTTTTAAATGATATCATAGATGAAAAATAATAAGGTAATGAATCAAATCCAACGACAATTTTTAATCTACAATTATTATTGAAACAATGCAAATATTGTACTATATATTTAGACTAGATACCTTTGGAATCTTTCTTATTTTGCAATGATATAATTTTTATATAGCATATTGGACGAGCTATTTTTTGATACCTGTTTAACCTAAATAAGATTTTTTTGTCTTAAAAGATTCCATTCTTGAATAAATAAACCCGTTCTTAACGCATTATCTGAAATAATAATTTCTTTCAGATGACATGCTTTAATAATCACTTTAATAAAGACAGCAGACAATGGAATTAGCTTTAAAAAAACAGGTTCAATATCAAGCTGTTTTTGCCAAATATTTACAGGAGTGGTTCGTATAATCTCATAAATTTTAAAAAACTGCTCCGCAGAGACTCTTTTTACACTACTATTTGTTTCAATAGCTGAAGCACCATAGTAACATCTATATAACATTAGTAATGTACGAAAAGCACCAGAACTTCCAACAAGTTGACTGGGCTTATGTAGCTTAGTTTCAACAAAAAGGGGTGCCAAAGCAGTGCGATAATAGTCTTCTAAAAGCGCTACTTGAAGGGGCGTAATAGGCGCACTATAGGGAAATTGAGCCGCAACATGACGTATACCTAATTTAAAACTTCCTGCCCATAACGGTTGTAGATGGTCAAAGATAATACACTCTACACTTCCCCCGCCTATATCAACAATTAAGCCATCCTTATCTGTTAATTTAAAAGAAGAACGGACACCTTGATAAATTAACATAGCTTCGTCTATACCAGAAATAACCTCTACTTCAATATCGGTTTCAAAACAAATTGCTTTAATGACTTCAGCTGCATTAGGGGCATCACGTAAGAGGCTTGTAGCCTTGGCAACCATAAAGTGGACACCCTCTGCATCTAACTTTTTTCTAATGGTTACCATTGTATCTACAATATTTTTTTGTTCTTCTAATGAGATATGCGTAGAATTTAGGGGCTCTTGAATCATAGATCTTATAATTTTTTCTTCGTAAAGTACGGTATACTTTTCTCGATCAATTTCCCCTACTAAAACATTTATAACATTAGTACCCAAATCAATAACAGCTAATTTCGACATAATCATTACCATTACAACGCTGTTTTAGTCCTTATTTTGTTAAATACCATAAAACTAAATAATTATTTTTTTTTCAAGGAGTGAGATACTCCATTTTAGATACAACGTTACATCGGCCATTAGTTTGTTTACTATTCTACCATAACCTGGAACATAATAGTTCAATACCTGACGATGATTATTATTTTCGTCGGTACAATGGAAACGATGGGCTATTCCAAGCCGCATCCCTCCATAAAGTTGAGAGAATAATCTACACTCAGATCCTCCAACCAACTGAATCCAACCTGCTATAAGGGGCTGACGCACAGGGGGGGGCTTACAAGAGGTAATAAGGTCAAATTGGCTATGCCCATAACCAATACCACAATAAGCATTGGTAAGCGGATTGGGGTGCATTACATATAGTAGCGCTACTAAACCATAGTACCCCTTTGACTTATGATTACATTCTTCTTTTTCCAGCTGATAAGATTGATAGGCTCCATCAATGGAGAACTGTATTGGACCAATAGAATGGCAGTCAATCCCTACTCCATAGATTTTTTGTCGACTTTTCCACATATTTTGTAGCCATGCAAACCAATTTACCCTTATTCCAACGTCCTGTAAAATAGGTGTATAATTAGCCACGTGGATAGTTTTAGCGACCAAAGAGAGGCGTAAAAGATCCATAACATTTCTATGTGCCACCTTGACCAATGGATATTCCCCTTTTTCTATCTGGGTACCCTCTTTTTCTGAAAACCTATTGCCTATTCCTAGATCAGCATCTGCTTGCGCTTGCTGAAAGCGCAAGCCATCGGTATCAACCATAGAGATATTTTCTGGATTAGCTCCAAAAGCTGTAATCCTAAAAAATGTATAGACAACGGCAATACGTAAGATCTTTATCGTGAATGCACACTCCATAGTTAAAATACCAATATTTAAATTAAATCTACACTTAGATATTAGGCTTATCGTTTAGTACAGCCATAATCCATCTGTCTTTTTGACGTATATCCTTATATAAGGATATTTCCTTAAAATTTGCGCAGCACAATAAATCTACAATCTTTTCACCTAATGCTTCATTAATCTCTAAACAAAGTATACCATTGAGGCACAAATGACGAACCGCACATTGAATAATTTGTCTATAGAATAAAAGTGGATCATCATCATCGACAAACAAAGCCAAATGAGGTTCATAGTCTAGCACATTTGGATGCATAAAAGCCTTTTCCTGTATGGATACATAGGGGGGATTGCTAACGATTAACGACCAATTACATGAAGGAAGTGGATCTGTTAAAATATCCGCTTTTATAAAATGCACGTCCACACCTAACTGCGCTGCATTATAGGCAGCAACCGCTAAAGCTTCTTTACTTATATCAAGCGCATCTACTAAAGCCGTTGGAAACTGCTTCTTAAGGGTAATAGCAATGCAACCACTACCGGTTCCTATATCTAGGATAGAGGCAGGAGGTGAAAGATGACGCATTAAACATGTTACCCATTCTTCTGTTTCTGGTCGTGGAATCAGTACAGCAGGCGTTACCTTAAAGAGATTGCCCACAAAATAGGTGGTGCCAATAACGTATTGAATGGGCTCATACTTTTTTAATCTACTTAACCCATCCAACAGATTTTTTTGAACAGGAGGTGAAATGGTACAGAGTGGATTGAGTATATAATCTGTTAGATCAACTTGTAAATAATAGTTCAACAATTGTTGTACTATAGCACGGCATTCTAGTTGGTTGGGTATAGCCAAGGCTAACGACTGGCAGAATAGATCTGATAGTGTAAGAAGAGGCATTTCAACTACAGAAGATGGCGTATTAGAAAGTTGATTCATTGGATGTATATAAAATATAATCTGATGGATTCATGCAGTTGCTGACTTTTTTATAATCAACCTACCCTACTAGCTACTTTTAGTGAGGGCATGTTAAGTAAATATAAAAAGTTAATCCATAAACTAGCATAAAAAATGCAACAGGATAACCCAAACAGATCCAATAGAGATAAGCCATTTTTATAAAATTATACCTATTATAATGGCCTAAAAAGGTGGGACAAAAGCATAACCATTGCAAGCTGTGATCGGCGATGCAACAAAGCCTTAAAATTAACTCCATGAACAAAGTTATAATAGATGGTAATAACTTATCAATAGATGAGGTTTATGCGATTGCCCATCAGGGGCGTAAAATAGGTAACAAAAAGTATGGTGAATTAGTGAAAGATTTGAGCCTGTAAACGATTTTGTGTAATTTGTAGTAGTCAGGATTTAATCTAACAGGCAATAAAAAATTATAGTATATAGTTGTCAGTTAAGTTTAGGTTGTCAGTCATGTTTTTAATATAGGCGATTTGATTATTTTTTTCAAGTACTAGTTTTTTGCTATCTTGCCAAGTTTGTATAGGTGTTTTTCCGTAACAGTACTTTCCAGAATGGGGTCGCTCATGATTATAGTAGTGTAACCAGTTATCTAAATCCTCTTGCAAATCATCCAGGTCTGTATAGATTTTTTTACGCATAGCTGTATCAAAGAATTCCTGTTTCATTGTTTTATTAAAACGCTCACAAAATCCATTGGTTTGCGGTGAATAGGCTTTAGTAACCGTATGCTCTATACCTTCAATGCTTAAAAATAACTCAAAAGCATGATGTTCTATTTTGACTTTATACTCGGTACCTCGATCTGTTAGAATACGTAAAATTGGTATACTTTGTTCTTGGTACCAAGGTAATACTCTGTCATTTAACAGATCAGCTGCTGTCAGAGCTGTCTTATCAGTATATAGTTTTGCATGAGATACTCTAGAATAGCTATCTATAAATACTTGCGTATATACTTTACCTATACCTTTAAAGGTACCCACATAATAAGTGTCTTGACAACCTAAATAACCAGGATGTGCCGTATCTATTTCTCCATATGATTCTTGTTCATTTTTACGTCTTTCTAAGGCTGATAACTGGGATTCAGTCAAAACAAGACCATCTTCAGCCATCTTGGATTCCAAAACTTTAAGACGTTTCTTTATATTATTTAAGTCATTGCGTAACCAGATAGATCTTACGCCTCCAGGAGAAACAAGTATACCTTCCTGCTTTAACTCGTTTGATACCCTAAGTTGACCATATGCTGGATAATCTATGGCCATATCTATTACTGATTGTTCTATCTTAGGATCTACTCTATTAGCTAATATAGGTTTCTTGCGACTTATCTCATGTAGGGCATCCTGACCACCTAGTTCATATAAGGACTTAAAACGATAATAGCTATCTCTGCTATAACCCATGCTTTTACACGCTGATGAGATATTGCCCAACGTTTTGGCTACCTCTAATAAACCTAGTTTAGGTTTAATTATTTTTTGATGTAAGTTCATAATAATAGTCGGTATTTATATCAACACAATTTAACAATTGTCAGAGTAAATCCTAACTACTACATTCTTTTTGGCCTTGACAATTAATGGCTAATGCCAAATAAATTGATTTATTTATTACGCGTTTATCTTCATGAGACTTGATAACGATACAATCTAAATACAGTATGGGGGATATACGCTTTCTAATGGACGATTCTGCCAAATAGTAATCTCCTCAATAACAGATTCAGTTACTTTCGAAATTAAACTGTGTGATACCTCTCTACCATAGAGCTCTTTGAACGTATCTGAAATATCTCGGGTGGTCATCCCTCTGGCATAAAGTGACAGAATTTGTTCATCAAAATCAGTGAACCTAGTTTGACCTTTGCGAACAATTTGAGGATCGAACGTGCTGTTTCGATCTCGTGGCCTATTAATTTCCATTTCGCCAAAATCACCCTTCAAGCGCTTAAGAGAGTAACCATTACGACTATTTCCCGTGTTCCTACCTTCTATAGAATGCTTTGAATAGCCAAGATGATCGTCTAGCTCTGCATCCATAGCACGTTCTACCGTCAGTTTTAATAGTTGCTTGCTCAGAATAGCTAAATCTTTTTCACTCTTAATAGACTTCGATAATTCTTTTAGTAGATTTGGATCTATATTTATTTGTTGTGATTCCATTGATTATGACTTATTTATTACTACCGATTATTTATAACGATAGATTTCTTAATAACAAATAAGCATTTACACAATTTTATTTACAAACTCACTACAGATGTGACATACGCCCTCAATTGACGTTATTTAATTACACCACCTACCATATTAACTTCTGGTATTAGCGTGATATTAAATTGAATTTTTACTTTTTTTTTGATTTGACTAGCTAGACTTATAATATCTTTACCAGTAGCACCCCCATAGTTTACTAGTATAAGCGCGTGTGAGCCATAGACCCCTGCACTTCCTTTACGCAATCCCTTAAAACCTGCTGTTTCTATAAGCCAGGCTGCTGAAATTTTTATCTGTTCTATATCTTCTGTTTTGAAGGCAATTATTGAGGGATATTGCTCCTTAAGCCATTGATAATGGGCTATAGGCACCAACGGATTCTGAAAAAAACTACCTGCGTTACCCAAAATAGTAGGATCTGGTAGTTTCTGTTTTCGAATGGCAATAATTGCGTCACTTATTGCTTTAAATGATAACTGCTTAATCTTCATTTTTTCCAACATAGCTTGAATGGTTTCATATCCTATAGAAAAAACTTTTTCTTTATGTACAGCCAATGTGATATGTGTAATTAAATACTGATTGTGCCATTTTGTTTTAAAAAAACTTGTTCTATAGCCAAAGCCACATGCTGAAGATTTAAAAATTATTTTTTGACCAGTGGATAATGCAATGGCTTCAATAGTATCCAATACATCTTTAAGTTCTATACCATATGCGCCGATATTTTGTATCGAAGCGCCACCAACTGTACCTGGAATCAACGATAGATTTTCTATACCCCCATATCCTTTGTTGACACAAAATAAAACAAGCGTATGCCACGGCACGCCTGCAGCTGCCTTAATAAGAACTTTATAGTGGGTTTCTTCTATGATTTCAATACCTGATAGTTGAACATGAAGTATATAACCAGGGAAGTTGCTGACAAATAATGTATTGCTACCACCACCTAGTATATATAAAGGCTTTTTTCTTATATCTACCGCAGTATAAAAACCCTCTATATCTTTTAAGCGGTTAAGCCGAATGTAATGGGCTGCATATGCTGGAACCTTAAAACTATTTAAAGATTGTAAGGGATAGTCGTTGAGGCAATACATCATGAAGTTGTGTGGTTTTATCGCGTCTATAATTGATGTGCTATTTCAACAAAAGTAAGACATTTTCTATTTTAGATAAGGACTAGACGGTGGTAAAATAGGCGCGTTGCTCTCCCAGTATATTTAAATAGTGGACCGGAAAAATCAGCCAACTTATATTTAATTTTGTTTCTTGCTCTTGCTCATTTACTAGCCTATAGTTTTTAAATGGTCTATATAGACCTTTATAGGTTTTTGATAGCTAGTATCATAAAAATTAAATACAAGGAAACAAAACGCTTATCTTTCTATCCTAATGCTACTATAGTTTTACCAGTAAATGAACAGCTACTAAAAATTTGGTTTAACTTATGCTAAGTTAGGAAAAGAAAAGTATATAAGTCAGTTATTTTTATTATATTACATCTTAGGCGTTTCATGCGTTTTATCCAATCTTAAGCCATCTATGCCACTCTATAACATCACCTTATTGATGGTATTAGCCTTTTTGTTCGTGACCCTTACAATAGGCCTTTACATCAGGAAAAAGGACACTACTTTCCGTGCATATGCAGTAGGTACACAAGAATTTCATATAACTACCTTGATCGCTACTATTTTAGCTACCTCCTTTGGAGGGGGATTCTTAATGCGTGAACTACCGAATATATATGATCAGGGGATACAATACCCATTCTTGATATTTACAATGAACACAGTAGGAAGCTATATACTAAGTCTACTAGCGTTGCATATGGGGCCATTTATACAGCACCTTTCTATAGCAGAGACCATAGGTAGCATCTATGGCCAGTATATAAGGATGATTACGGCTTTATTAACTACCTGTTCTTGTATTGGTAGCGTGGCTATTCAAATCAATGTAATGTCTTACACTATTGGCATGTGTATGGATACAATAAACCCTGATATCCTGACTGTTTTGGCTACCTTAACCCTTATTAGCTATACCGCTTTTGGAGGTATTCGT
Organism: Cardinium endosymbiont cEper1 of Encarsia pergandiella; assembly: GCF_000304455.1. NCBI lineage: Bacteria > Pseudomonadati > Bacteroidota > Cytophagia > Cytophagales > Amoebophilaceae > Candidatus Cardinium > Cardinium endosymbiont of Encarsia pergandiella. The sequence continues at coordinate 517,131 of NC_018605.1, read as the reverse complement.
TCCATTACCATTACCGATCTATTCCAACTGACAACTTTTACAATTGTTATACCCTACCTCCTTAAGATTGTATTGCTAAAAACAGATCAATCTTTTTTAGAAATCATAAAGCTCCTAGAAAAACAAGAAAAATTTCAATGCAAGCACTTATTAGAATTTGACAAAAAGTATTGCATACAGTTATTGAATAATTTACATTTACTATTTTTCTGCTCTCCTTCAATTATACAACGCTTCTATATGTCTACTGGCCCCATTCAAGCTAAAAAGGTTTTCTCGCGTGTAGTGCTTTTTGAAGCCATTATATTCATAAGTATTGCTCTTATTGCACTGTTTATTTTTGTAGGAAATCCAACGCTACAGAAAGACGAAATTTGGGGCTATATACTAGAGGATATGTCGCCTTTTTATAAAGGATATGTCGCCATTAGTATATTGGCCATGACGATGTCTACCGCTGATTCTCATTTACAGACTGCTTCTATTATGATCAGTCATGATATGGTGGAAAGCATGCGCAACATAGAAGCACCACCTTATATGCACAAACTTCGACTGGCTAAATTAGCTACACTGGTTACCGGTCTATTGGCTATGATCGTAACGGTTTACTATCCCAATCTATTTACATTAAGTGCATTTGTTTTTGAATGGCTTATAGGTTGTTTTACGGTTAGCGTGATACCTCTTTTTATCTTAACTGTTCTTGGTTTTCGCAGTACTACGCCTACCGCTTTCATGGGCATGGGTATAAGTATACTGGTCATGCTGATTTGGAACCATTGGCTCAAGCCTAAAATAGCAATAGATGGTAAATGTATTGCCGCAGTCGCCAATGGTTTGGCCACAATGGCGGCACACTATCTACTGCCTCAACCGTGTGGTACAGGATGGATGGAGCCAGATCCGGAACAGAAAAGAATGAGACAGCTGATACGGGCATTTAAAAAACATAGAAAAAATATAGATGCAGAATAGTGGTTCCCAGATGGTTGTAAAAGCAGGTATAGGTCATCTGTATCGTCTCAATTAAGAAACAAGACGTTTTTATACTGCTTACAAGGTAAGCCATACAAAATGAACAGGACAACTATTTTGCAAAAAAAGACGCTTCACTAAATCCCAAACAACCCCTAAACTGACGCAAAAAAGCAAGATGATTTTCAGAAAATAAGCGCAAATCATCAACTTGGTAAAGGAGCATAGCGATCCGTTCTATGCCCATTCCAAAAGCAAAGCCACTATATTGTTCGGGATCGATATGGCAATTGGTTAAGACATTCGGATCAATCATACCTGCACCCAATATCTCTACCCAACCAGCGTATTTACATACGGTACATCCCTTGCCTTGGCACAATCTACAATGTATATCTACCTCTGCACTGGGCTCTGTAAAAGGGAAATAAGAGGCCCTAAAGCGCAGTTTCGTAGCCTTACCAAACATTGCTTCTACAAAATGATAGATGGTACCTTTTAGGTCACTAAAGGTGACATCTGTGTGTACATACATGCCATCGATTTGATGAAAAAAACAATGCGATCGTGCAGAAATGGCTTCATTTCTAAACACACGCCCCACCGCAATAGATCGAATAGGAGGGCTTTGGGCTGTACAGGTTTCAACCTGTACAGCAGTGGTGTGGGTACGCAACAACTGAGCTGGATTAAGTTGCAAAAAAAATGTATCCTGCAGATCACGGGCAGGGTGGTTTTCAGGGAAGTTTAATGCACCAAAGTTGTGCCAGTCGCCTACAATTTCTGATCCCTCTGCGAGATTAAAGCCCATACGCTGGAATATAGAGATAATCTTGTTTTGAACAATGGTTAAAGGATGTAGACTACCTATCGCCGCACCAAAAGCAGGAAGAGTTACATCAACTGGTTGCTGCATAGCTGGTGGAGGGACCGCTTCTAGTGCGCTTGCTGCACTTTTAAATTTCTTCTCTGCTTCATTTTTTAACCCATTTAATGCTGGACCTATTGCTTTTTTTGCTGCAATAGGGAGCTGCTTGAAGGTTTCAAATAGATGGGCAATACAGCCCTTTTTACCAATAAAATCTTGCCGAAAACGTTCTAATGTTGCTTTATCTTCAATCAGTGCAGTGTTCATTTTTTCCCGTAGTCGGGCAATGTGATCGATCATAATATTATATAATTACCATTTATATGCTAGGCCAACCATAAGGTTGAATTTTTGATCCGGATACCGGGTGTAAGCAATATGCGCACGATTGAGGAGGTTACTAGCCATTAAAAATGCTACAAACTTTTTAAAAATAAAATAATCAATCCCTACAGAAAGGTTAATGCGCATTCCGATTGGCATGGAATTACCATTTATATCTTTTACAGTAGTTGCACCATCTAGATGCAGATTACTGGTCAAGAAAACTTTTGAATGGGGGATATAGGTGAAAGTCGGCTTTAGTTTGTATCTTGGTTTATCATACCACCAGATCGGTGCGGATTGATTTGCAACATATGGGTAATAGGTGCCTTGTATGGTTACATGGTATTTTGGCATAGCATAGTCAACGATTCCTATTACTTTTACCAGCTTATAGTCCTGTGAATGATAAACTAGTCTAACCTGATCCTGCTGATCCTTGACGATTCTAGATTGGTTTTTAAGTTGCCGATAGGCTATATCAAAGCGATAAGAAAGATTAGGCCCAATGATCCCTTTGCTACCACCATATAATTTGAAGTATTGATGGAGATGGGATAGCTTCCAATTGGAAGCTATAAAAGGATTTTTGGCTACTACATCATGTAGGTGCAATGGCACTACGCTGCTGCCTACGCCCATACCCTGTATGCCTATATAAGGGGCAACCCAAATGGCTATCTGATACTCTATTTTGACCATAGGATAAAGATCAAAATTAGATATTTCTACGGGAACTAGATCATTATGATAAGCCATCCTTAACCCCACTTTTAGCTGCATAGCCTTATGTAGGTGTAGACAAAGACTAGGCGTGGCCGAAAAAATAAGCCGTGTTTGTGGCACTGTACCATTTACATAGCGGGCTATAGCATGGTAGCTAGCTATTTTAAAAAACCAATTGTCCAACCGTTTAATCCATTTATAATGCAAGGTACATAGATTTTCACTTATATTTTTATTTTTATAATCAATTACTTTTATGTTTACTTGCCCATCTTGAATAGAAGATTCGCTGGCTTGTTTAACGAATAAGCTGATCTTACTTTGATGTAACATACAGGTATGGAGGTCACTATATTTGTGCCAAGCAGGCTGATAATTTAAATGGGGCTGGAAGCGCCATGACCCAACGTCATACCTACCTTCTAAAGTAAACGAAACTTCTTTTGAATTTTTGCGCCATAATGGTGGAAGCAAAGCCAGGTTAGCGGACCAAATACCTTTCCCGAAAGGATAGTGGTCTAATCCAACCGCTAGGTAAGGGAGCAACGATGTACAGATACCTATTTTGCAATAGCGATGACAAGAAGGAGGCATTCCTTTCTGTTGTAAAGAAAAAGGAAGGTATAGTTGGGGGGCAGGATGAAATAATATAGCGTTTAGTTTTAATTCATTTAGGGTTTTTAAAGGCTTATTCAGCTGTTTTATAGTGGGTATAGGCGCTTTGAAAAATAACCTTTGCTCCTGGGTTACTGTATTCTTTTTTTGTTTTTCAATTACAAACTCAGCATCTTTTATAGCGCCTGCTTTGGTTTCCGCATAGGATAGTGGAGCATAGATCGAAAAAAATAAAGCGATAAATAGCCAAGCGTATTGCATCTTGATGATCTTTTGATTTAAAAAAAGTAACCTATAGAATAGAATAGCCAGCTAAAATAAGATGCGATTGCCTAGAGGTTTCATCATCCAATCTACAAAGGCTGCAATATATTATTTTACTGGAACATTTGCACTACTCCTTGAGGATTCGATTCAGCTCCTAGATCCATAGGGGTAAGCTCATTTGCATGCCTTACATTTAGATCAATTTCGGGTCTACCTAGTAAGATTTCTAGAATCTCTATATGCGCCAAAAATGCACTGCTAGATGAAGAGGAGTATTACCAGCCTCATTTTGTGCATTAATATCAATTATTGATGTACCGAATACTATTAAAAATAGTACAGACCTTGGATGATTATGCAAAACGGCCAGCTGGAGCGCAGTATTACCACTTGCATTTCGTGCATTGAGATTAGTATCTGGTTCCCTTAGCAATGATACTAAACTAATTAGATTATTATCTATAGCGGCCAGCTGGAGCGGAGTATTACCGGCTTCATTTCTTGTATTATCAAGATCTACTACGATTGCATTGGCTGGATTACTAGTGTTATTCATACCAACTGGGTTGTGACCGGTATCAGATTTATTTGGCAAGTGGCCATATCTGGCTGTTAAGTTACTGCAAGAAGCGGTAAAGGATAGAACTGTTCCAGCTACTATTGCCATTGTGTAAGAAGACTTGACCGGTGTGATAGATTGGATATATCTAATCATAAAAATGTATAACTTGTTTTTAATTTAAATATATTTATAATTTTCCTGTTATCATAATTATGGGTATTATACAGTTATTGCTACTGGCTATTTAGAATAAAAGCAATAGATGTATTTGTTTATCCCAAGTGGTTATATTATATTTTATTAATCTCTTATTAGGCTCTGTACGTGTATATTAAACACATTATTATTCCTATGATCGGAATAAGTATATATAGTGATTTTCGTCGAATGATCATTTCACACTTGAACGCTTCTTTGAAAGTAATAGAACGACCTGTTTCATGTAGTATTTTTATACCGAAAAGCTGCTTCCCTGGTGTATTACCAAAACAAGTCATAGATGCAGCAACCACCAAACTATCTAACAATATGAGAAAATATCTAAAACATAATAGGATTAGCAAGACCATAAGACCCACGTATAAAATACCTCTAGCAACACTAGACTGAAACACAAGAGAAAGAAAATCATGCGATAGATTTTTCATCCATAGTATATTTGGTCCTACCGGAACCAACACTAAGATTATACAATATAAAAAGTTCAACACATTTTGATCAACCCCCCTTGCTGCCCATCTGCGCCATGCATGGCCAGCCGTTATTTTTTCAGGTTCAATCCAATTGCTATCCTTCATAAGATTATAAATTTTAAAATTTTGTTGCACTAAAACTAGGTTTGTAAACGGCTATGGCCATTACTTACCCAAGCTTCTAAATAAATTAATAATAAGTTGACCTATGAAAAAACGAGCAGCTCTTAATATTTCTTTTAAAGATTCTCAGAGATGATGATATCATATAATATAGCATTATAAGCCATATATAACAACATCAGCCATCCTGAAAAACGCTATTGTAAAACCACATTTACCATTTTATTAGCTACCACCACCACATTTTTAATTACCTTACCTGCGATCCATTTTTGGATCACCTCATGGGCCAATACTGCCTTTTCTATAGCGATAGGTGACGCATTACAATCAAAAACCATTTTGGTCCGTAGCTTACCATTGACTGCAATACCATACTGAAAGCTTTTTTCTGCTAAATAGGTTTCATTCCAAAGTGGAAAAGCTACCTCTGTAATGCTACCTGTTTTGCCTATACTTTCCCATAGCTCAGCAGCTATATAAGGTGCAAAAGGTTCCAACAATAGAATAAAATCTTCTACCACAGATTGGATTGGTCTTTCAAAAGTAGACAACCTGTTTAGACCAATCATTAAACTACTTATAGCGGTATTAAAAGAATATTTTTTAATGGATTCTGTTACCTTTTTAATGGTTTGATGCAATATTTTAACCATCTCCTGATTAGGAGGTAGCGCAGTAGTGGTCCACGATGCTTTTGCATGATGTACAAAACGCCATACTTTATTTAGAAAACGAAAGAGCCCTTCTATACCGGATAAGTCCCATGGTTTAGATTGTTCCAATGGCCCTAAAAACATCAAATACAGTCGCAAAGCATCAGCACCATATTGGGCCATTACACTATCTGGGTCGACTACATTGTATTTAGACTTAGACATTTTTTCCATTTTCCCCCCACATACATATTTACCTTCCTCTAATAGAAAATTCACATCGCGAAACTCAAAACGCCAATTTTTTAAGGCTTCTAGGTCTAAAACATTTTTTTCGACAAATACTGTTGGAATATATATAGGTACGACATCATATTGCGCTATAAGCCCGGCACTGACCAATACATTCTTATCTTTTAAACGATATACTATTGCCGTACACTTCTGAATGAGGCCTTGATGGAGCAACTTCGGAAATGGTTCACTAATATGAATATGACCTAAATCATATAATAGTTTGGTCCAGAAGCGTGCATAAAGGAGATGGCCTGTTGCATGTTCTGCACCACCTATATAGAAATCTACCTCTTTCCAATAGGCTTCTTTTTCCTTGCTTAAAAAGGTTTCCCGATTGTGGGGATCCATATAGCGCAAAAAATACCAACTAGAACCTGCCCAACCTGGCATTGTATGGAGGTCTAAAGGATATCCTTCCGGTGTAGACCAATGGAAGGCATTGGCTAATGGCGGTGCACCAGATGGGTTTGGTGTATAACTACTTACCTCTGGCAACACAAGGGGCAGGTGGTCCTGCGAAAGGGCATAAGGGAGCCCATCTTCTTTATAGTATATTGGGAAAGGCTCTCCCCAATAACGTTGGCGACTAAAGATAGGATCCTGTAGTCTATAGTTCACTTTAGATTGCCCAATTTTATTTTGGATAAGTTTTTGCATAACTTTTTCAGCCGCTTCTGCTACAGAAAGACCATTTAGAAAATCAGAATTAATCATCTTGCCTTCAGCTGCTTCATATGGGCCATCTTCTATCAGCAAGCCACTTTCTATCACAGGTAAAGTGAGTAAATCAAAAGATTGCGCAAATATATAATCCCGTCTATCATGTGCAGGAACCCCCATAATAGCTCCTTTACCATAGCTAGGCAATACATAATCTGCCACCCAGATAGGCAATGGCGCACCTGTAAAGGGATGTATAACACAAACGCCAACAAATAGACCACTTAAAAAGATAGTTTCTGCAAGACGGCTTCGATCTGAACGATTTTTAGATTGCTCGATATAAGCAATAAGTGCTACGTCACCTGTTTGATCTGCCATAGCACTAACCCAAGGATGCTCAGGCGCTAAGGCAATAAAACAAACACCAAAAATGGTCTCAGGTCTAGTGGTAAAAACGGTAATGGTCTCTCCTTTTTGCCCTTGTACCCTAAAGGTAATCTCTGCACCTTGAGACTTACCCAACCAATTCCGTTGCATCTCCTTAGTAGAAAGGGGCCAATCTAACCCGTCTAAATCTATTAGCAAGCGCTCTGCATAGGAGGTCATACGCAAACTCCACTGTTTCATGTTTTTCCGTGTGACTGGATACCCTCCTCGTTCAGAAAAACCATCTTTGACTTCTTCATTGGCCAAAACAGTACCTAAGGCTTCACACCAGTTTACCATGCTATCTTTTAAATAAGCCAAGCGATAATGCAACAGTTGAACTTGTTTTTCTGTCTCAGAAAATGCATTCCATTCCTTAGCTGAAAAAATAGGGGTATGGTCGTCACAGGCAGCTTGCACTTTGGTATTACCGTGATCAACAAATTCACAGATAAGTGTATGAATAGGGGCAGCCTTTTGTGTCGCAGTATTGTACCAGCTATTGAACATTTCTAAAAATATCCACTGTGTCCATTTATAATATTCAGGCGCACTAGTATTTACTGACTTATCCCAATCAAAGTCTAAGGCAATTTGTTTGAGTTGTACAATATATTTGTCTATATTTTTCGCAGTGGTAACAGCAGGATGTTGGCCAGTTTGAATCGCATGTTGTTCAGCAGGAAGGCCAAAAGCATCAAACCCCATTGGATTCATCACATGGTATCCACTATGCTTATAATACCGAGATAATATATCTGAAGCAACATATCCCATATAATGCCCTACATGGAGTCCTGATCCTGAAGGATAAGGAAACATATTTAATATATAATACTTGGGTAAATGGTTCGTAGTAAGAGACCTATCTGCTGTAACAGATCTTTGTTCCCTCCATCTATTCTGCCATTTTTGCTCTATCTCGGTAAAAATATAGGGTTGCATGCTTAAAATATGGTTGGATAATGGGTAAAACGAATAATAGATTGGTATAGCCGCTACAGCTGTATCGAGGTGTAGCAACGGCTGAATCTGAAAAATAAAACAGCTTTTCTAGATTTTATCTTTTACATAGCAATTTAACTTAAAATTAATAAGCAAACATTATATTGGACGGAAAAAATCAGACAAATTTTTATAAATTTTGTTTCCTATTTTTCCTAAAAATAGGTATTTACATGGACACACCCCCTATCCATCTGCGCCACACTGGGACTTTAAAACCACCCAGTAGTGGTTTTACCTTTATTAGCAATTGATTTAAAAACTTTGTGGACATAAGCTCTTTTGGTATTACAACTAATTTTCATAGATTAGAGTTCTTTGCTAATTTGGTTTTTAATTTGGAAATTGTAAAGGAAAAAGGAACACCTTAAACCCTTTTTTTACGGTCTAATCCAGCATTGACGTTGTGAACGATGGCATTATAACATGGGCCTATCAAACTACAAAGGAAGGTTATGGGTGATTTTAGAGGGATTCTATCTTTATCAATTCATATAACTGTATTTCCTATGGTACTAAATTTTTACCAAAAGAAACTCGTAACCAATAAATAATAATCTTCATGCATACAAAATATACCTCCTATTTTAAATTTTTCTGTACCATATCAGGCATAGCTATCTGTGTCTTATTTACTGCTGGTTGTGGTAAGGATCAAACTGATATCAATGAAAAAGATTCTACATATGGTTCTTCTCTTCATTACGCATCACAGAAAGGTAATTTAGCAAAGGTTAAAGCGCTATGCTCAAATCCATCTATTAATGTTAACTTAACAAACACATATAATGAAACGCCATTATATATTGCAGCAATGTTAGGAGATACAGAAGTAGTAAAAGCATTACTAGATCATGGAGGTATTGAGATGTATAAATGCGGCTGGCGTGGTTATACCCCACTACATGCTGCAGCATTTGCTGGTCATACAGAAGTAGTTAAAGCACTACTGAACTATAAAAAAATTAATATCAATGAAGCAACTAAGAATGGAGCAACAGCTCTAGACTTAGCTAAGATGAATAACTTTTCAGAATGTATTAAGTTATTAGAATCAGCTGGTGGTGTTAGTAACGGAACTTTCGAGATGGTAAAGGGAAACGATTAGATTGTACTAGATTCGCAGAAGGTCTAATGTTATGCCCACTCCCCACAAGCTTTTTTTATTAGATGGTATGTCGCTGATCTATAGAGCGCATTTTGCGCTTGGAAAGGCAGCGACTACTACCGCACAGGGCATTAAAACAGGGGCGATACTTGGCTTTGTGAATACCTTAGTAAAGGTACTGCAAGAAGAAAAACCTACCCACCTCATCGTTGTCTTTGACGGAAAAGAAAAAACCTTTCGACATGAACTATTTCCTGCCTATAAATCCCACCGGCCAGCTCAACCAGAAGAGATCTCTATAGCGATTCCATACATCAAATCCATTCTAGAAGGGTTTGGTATTTTATCGATAACCGGTAATGGGTATGAGGCAGATGACCTACTGGGTACATTAGCCAAAAAGGCAGCGATAATGGGATGTACGACCTATATCATGTCTACAGACAAAGACTTAGCTCAGATGGTACAATATAATATTTACCTCTATAAACCGAATAGCCATGGCCAAAAATCAACTATACTTGGTGAAAAAGAAATCTTGACGCAATGGGAAATTGCTAGACCTGAACAAGTAAAAGATATTTTAGCATTAGAAGGAGATCCTTCTGATTTTATTCCAGGCATTCCTTCTATTGGCAAAAAAACTGCTCGAAAGCTTATAAAAGAATTTGATAATCTAGAAAATATATTGGCACATAGCCATGCGCTAACGGGTAAGTTAAAAGCAAACCTTATCCAATATGCAGCGCAAGGTATGCTTTCCAAACAACTGGCTACGATTCGAACAGATGTGCCCATCACGCTAGATTTAGAAAAATGCCATTGCCAGGTGCCCAACAAGGACAAATTAGCATCTCTATTTACCTTACTAGAATTTAAACAACTTAAGGAGCGGTTATTTGGTAGACCAAAACCACAAAAAAAAGGCGACCAAATAGCTGGTTTATTTGATCCTATTCACTCAACTATAGACAGCTAAGAGGATGATTGGTCTCATCTCCTGGTCTGGATGGGCAAGGGAACCGTATTCAGTTAATCAATATGAATCGTATAAGGAAGGATGGCTTGTATGCCACAGGGTTTAGATAGCAGTTGGTAATGATTCAGTATAGGATATTCTTCGACCAAGGAATGGAGTACCTCCATTTTGATGTTACCCGTAGTATAGTTTATCAACTGTTCTAATTTTGTTTTAGGACGGGGTAAATAACAAATGCTATACTGGTCGGTTAACTGGGCCAAAGCAGCGGCTTTAGCAATAGCTGATTCCAGTCCGCCGAGCCCATCGACTAGCCCATTATTTTGAGCCATTGCACCAGTATATACCCTACCACCTGCTAATTTTTCCACAGAGGCTATATCCATCCCACGTCCATTGGCAACCTTACGCAAAAAATCGTCATAACTTTGTTGCAATACTTTATACATAAATTTAGACTCTTGTTCAGAACAACTTAGCCTAGGTTCTAAAAAATCTGCAAAAGGAGCAGTCTTCACCACATCACGGTAGATACCTATTTTATGCATCAATGCAGCGGGGTCAAATAACATACCAAAAATACCAATCGAACCTGTAATGGTAGTAGGTTGTGCAAAAATATAATTACATGACGCAGCAATATAATACCCCCCAGAAGCAGCTACATTAGACATAGAAGCCACGACTGGCTTAACAGATTTAAGTTCCTCTATTGCTTTCCATATAATATCTGAAGCAGCCACATTACCCCCTGGTGAATGAATGCGCAATACTACGGCTTTTATATTGCTATCTTCTTGAATAGCCTTTATCGTTTTAATAAAACCGCGGGCACCAATATAACCGGTACTACTGGACCCATTCACAATTTCCCCTTCAGCCATTACAACGGCAACTTGATTAACGGAATTAGATGCGCTTTCTGAAGTAGTATAATGAATATAGCTGACAAAAGCAGGAGATTTTAGTTTTTCTTTTAACAACCTTTTCGCATCTGTTGCATAGCCTATCTTGGTAATTAAATGGGCCCGAAGGGCATCATTGGGCAGTACCGCTGAAAGGTTATTGGCATGCGCTTTTAGCGCTGCAACCGCTATGTTTCTAGTACTACCTATTTTTGTTAAAAAGTGATCATACACAGACTCAAGGTATGCCTTTGTTTGATTTTTACTTTCTTCACTCATTTTGGTCAAACAAAAGGGCTCCACCGCATCCTTACAGGCTCCAATACGGAATATGATAGGCTTTATAGAAATATGCTCAAAAAGTTTTGTATAGAAATCAATTGTTGCAGACAATCCTTTGAATACCAACCAACCACTAGGATTTAGAATGATTTCGTCTGCTACAGAAGCTAAATAATAGGACTTTTGCGTATAACCATCCGCATATGCGATGATGGTTTTACCTTGGGCTTTAAAAGCCAACAAAGCTTCTCTTATTTCTTCTAAAACAGCCCAGCCGGCATATAGATAAGATAAATCTAAATAAATAGCGGAAATACGATGATCCTTGGTTGCTTCATGAATGGCCTTTGTAACTACTTTAAAATTAACCACTCCTTTATTAGATCCAAATAATCCACTCGGCATCCTTTCAACCACTCGGCCTTCCATATTGAATGATAGGACTGAATTGCTTGCTACTTCGCTGATATCGGTAGCAGTTAATCTTGAAAGTACAAAAAGAACTATATAGGATAAAGATAATAAAGAGATTAAGCATCCTATAGCAATGGTAAATACCTGTTTAATAAAAGATTTTATGCCCATTTTAGATTATAAAAAAGTCTATTAAGTAATGACTAGAGCGCACAAGATGTGCCAAGAAATGTATTGTAATTTTTATGGTGTACGGTACCGGTTTGTAACTTGGTGCGCTAGGGTGGGCCTGCGTGGACTTGAACCACGGACCTCTACATTATCAGTGTAGCGCTCTAACCAACTGAGCTACAGACCCTATAATCTTTTACAGAAATTATTTGGAATAAAAACAAACCTACTTAGACTCAAACCTATTACAGGTTTTCCATAGCCTCCTCCAACACAGCTAAATTACGTATATATTCTGTATATACCCAATAAATAGCTATAATAAATAAGTTATTTTAATCTACTGCATACCATTAGTGGAAGGCAGCAATCTTTTTATGCATAGGAAATACTAATTTTAAGCGTAGATTTGTAGAAGGTCACCAACTACCCGGACATTTCCAGCCCATCCAACAAGTGGGTGCAAAGATCAAATTCAAGGAGCTAAAAATATATTCATCCTATTTATGTTACAAATTGGAAACTGTGTATTAAGTGATTTTCCACTTTTACTGGCACCTATGGAAGATGTTAGCGATCCTCCTTTTCGTGCCATATGCAAGGCACATGGGGCAGATCTGATGTATACCGAATTTATTTCCTCCGAAGGACTGATTAGAGATGCTGCTAAAAGTATAAAAAAATTGGAAATATATGAAGCAGAACGTCCTATTGGGATACAAATTTTTGGAGATACTATAGAAGTGATGCGAACAGCAGCTGCTATTGTAGAAAGGGCCCAACCTACTTTATTAGACATCAACTATGGTTGTCCTGTTAAGCAGGTAGCGTGTAAAGGAGCAGGCGCTGGTATCCTTTTAGATCTTCCTAAGATGCAGGCAATGGCCGCAGAAATCGTTAAACAAGTCTCGATTCCTGTTACGGTCAAAACGCGATTAGGATGGGACCATCAATCGATTAAAATTTTAGAAGTAGTCCAACGCCTTCAAGATGTTGGCGTACAGGCTGTAACCATTCATGGAAGGACCCGACAACAAATGTACAAAGGATCAGCAGACTGGAGCTATATTGGAGCAGTAAAAGCAGATCCGAGCATTCATATTCCGATTTTTGGGAACGGGGATATTGACAGTCCTACTAAAGCGCTTGCTTATAAAGATAAATATGGGGTAGATGGTATCATGATTGGGCGTGCCAGCATTGGCTATCCTTGGATTTTTAGAGAAATCAAACATTATCATGCAACAGGTAACCTCCTCCCTCCTCCTACCCTAGTAGAGCGGATTGAAACTGTAAAAAAACATTTGACCCATGCGATAGAGTGGAAGGGAGAACGAACGGGCATATTAGAAATGAGGCGCCACTATGCCAATTATTTTCGAGGTGTGACTGGGATAAAACCGTATCGGTCTAGCTTGGTAACTGCTAATGATGCGAGGGCTATAGGTGACCTATTAGATGAAATAACGCAAAAGAGATCTGACGGAGACTAGTTTCTACCAGTGCTGCCATGGCCTCCCGATCCCCTATCGGTTTGGTCTAGCATCGGTACTACTGTCCAACGAATCGATTCATATTTGGCGACCACTAGCTGCGCAATTCTATCCCCATCTTGTACTACAAAGGGTTCATCACCGCAATTCATAAGCAATATTTTTATTTCCCCCCTATAGTCTTCATCAATTGTTCCGGGGCTATTTAAGACTGTCATGCCATGGTGCAACGCCAAGCCGCTACGTGGCCTTATTTGGCCTTCATAGCCTTGTGGTAAAGCAATAGAAATACCAGTAGGAATCAGCATCCTTTTCCTAGGAGCCAATCTAATAGGAAGATGGATAAAAGCACGCAAATCCATTCCGCTAGCCCCTAATGTAGCATAAGCAGGCAATGGATGGTGTGAGTAGTTAACAATTTGAACTTCCATACAATACCATTTATTTAAAATTTTACTTTTTACAGCAAGTTTACAGAATAGGTTAACTATTTTACAATAGATTCAAAGTGGCTTGCAAAGGTAAGTAGCTTGGCTTCTTCAAAATAATTACCTATCACTTGCACACCAATGGGTAAATCTTTTTGATCTACTCCATTTGGTAAAGAAATAGCTGGTAGGCCAGCTACTGATGCCAATACAGTATAGAGATCGCTCCAATACATGGATAATGGATTACTGACAAAGCTATTTACCTTAAAAGCAGTAGTTGTAGTGGTAGGCAATATGATAAAATCATAATGGCTCAAGATATCTTGCATGACTTTTTTAATCATGTTACGAACTTTTAGTGCTTTAATGTAATGTGTTTCACATTGAGATGCACTGAGCACAAATGATCCGAGCATAATCCGCTTTTTCACTTCCTTAGCAAAACCTTCTGTTCTGCTCTTGATATAGACCTCTTCTAATGTTGTAGCATGGCTACTTCGGTAGCCGTAACGAATACCATCAAAACGAGCAAGGTTAGTGCTTGCCTCTGCATTGACCAATATATAATAAGTGGGTAGGGCATATTTGAGTAATTCAAAATGGACATTGTGTACTTGATGGCCCGCTTTTTTTAACAGTTCTAGCCCATCTAATGTATGATCTTTTATTTCCGGCTGTAAACCTCCATGGCTAAGTGTTTCTGCTAAACAGGCTACTTTATAACGGGCTGAATCATGCAATACACTTGTATAACAGGGCACTTCCCTAGCCGATGCAGTACTATCAAATGGATCAGCCCCAGCTATTACCTCCAGCACACTTGCACAGTCTTCTACTGTATGGGCTAAAATACCAGCTGTATCAAAGGAAGAAGCATACGCAACTAGACCATGCCTAGAAATTCTACCATAAGAAGGTTTCAGCCCTACAAGGCCACAAAATGCAGCGGGTTGTCTAACCGACCCACCTGTATCCGTACCAATCGAAACATGACACATTTTTGCCTTTACGGCTGCTGCAGATCCACCTGAAGAACCACCGGCAACTCTTGTTTTATCTAAAGGATTTAGTACGGTACCAAAATAACCATTTTCTGAAGAAGAGCCCATGCCAAATTCATCACAATTTTGATGGCCAATAATCAATGCATCAGCTGCCAAAAGCCGCTGGGTAACGGTTGCATGAAATGGAGAAATATAATTGGTCAAAATTTTACTACCAGCCTGTAATGGATGATCTTTATAAGCAATCATATCTTTTAACCCCACCACCATCCCTGCCAAAGGGCCTCCTTGATTGTGTGCTATTTTTTGATTGACTAGAACGGCATTTTCTATTATCTCCTGATCATAAACATTTACAAAGGCATTTAAGTCTTTTTGTATTTCAATATGCTGCAAAAGGTGATCAACTACTTCCATAGCAGTAACTTTTTTTGATGCGAATAGCAACCGAAGTAGGCTAAAAGAATAGGCAGAATGGAGCATAAAGACAAAATTATAAAAAATAAAAATTTAAGGTTTTTGAAAATGAATCTGCTCTTTAAGACCTTTGCAGCCAGTAAGTGCTATTTCTACTGAACCTACTACTAGATTAACTTTTAATTTTAGAGGAACTTTGTTGGCATCATCTGAAATATATGCTTCTACTGGGCGCTCTCCAGAAAATATACTATCCTCAACAGGCACTAAAGGTGCGAAAACCAACGCGGATGTTTTGCCCAATTTGGTTTCAATCTTCTTTCTTCCAAGAAACAGAATCCCAACATCTTTATAGATTTGCTGGTCATACAAGACAGTGACCGTAAGCTTATCACCTGGTTGTAGTTTTGTGCAATCAATAGAACGCAACGCATAATAACCACTGATTAAGTCTTTGATGTTTTGAACACTAGAGAGCGGATGATAGGTAACTTCAGGCTCCATATTATGGCTACTTTCAGCCACTTTTACCCTGGCCTGACTGGATACGTAATCAAAATCAATTTGCTCTTGTCTTACATAGCCATTTTCTTGAAGATGGGTGACACATCTATGTGGCCGCAATAGATTGGACACATCAGCCTCTAAATAACTTTCCCAGGTATCCAACAGATTAAACCCTAAAACATCCAATGCATTACTAGAAACACCCTTTACTTGAATTTTATAGCAAAGGTGGTCATTTAACTTATGCAACTGCTCATCTACATACATGGTAGCGGTACCCGCATGGATAAAACTGTAACAAACCTGATACTCTAACCGTTCTCCTAGAAGAAAAGGAGGTTCAACTGTGCCAGAAGCTTTAGCATGTAGACCACTTAAAAAAGTACTCGTCAGGCAACAGACAAAAAACTTCTTTACATATCTTTTTACCACCATACCCACGAAAATATTAGCCTAATTAGAAAGATAATTAGTTGATTAAACTTATAATTTTACAACAAAAAAAGCAGTAGACCAAATAAAATGGCCAACAAGTTACGAGGGAATCAAGCTATTCATAAAAATAAAAAGCTAGCAATAGGAAAAAAAGAGATAAAAAACTATCTTGGCCAAGTCCCCCAATGGGCGGTATATTATAAGTTAATATAGTCAATCCTTTCAAATCAAACAGATTATAATATTTTTAAAAAATATGAATTTAAGAAAATATCCTAGTCATACGCTTGCACTGCTTCTTTTCTGTGGATCTACCTGTAACAAGGAATATCAATACATAAGCCAAGAAGACGAGGGGTACTATACGCAGAACCACTTTAAGCTAAGTAGCATAGAATCATTCGAAAAAACAATTTCTATGCTAGAATCACCTGATGAGATTAGTGATTTTAGAAAAAAGTTAGCAGATAGGACGAAGAAATGGTGCACAACTGATACAGAAAAAAACCCAGATGAGCTTTGGAATAATTTTTTTAAGGAAGAAATAGAAGAAAAAATAATAAAAAAGCTGCAACAAAAGCATGATACTACACTTCTAAAAAGCTACTATGATCGCTTCGGGAAGCTGTTGAAAGCGCCTACAAAAGAAAATGAAAAAGCGTTACTCACTTCCATGAAAAAGCTACAAGCTAATACTACGCTAATGGAAGCATTTAAAATTTGTATAGCAGAAGAGTATGCTAAACCGAAAAACATTAAGGTTACTGAGGCAATACTAGCGTACCAAGAGTGCCTATATTTTATATGCAATAAGCCAGATATGTTGCACAATAAGCTAAAAAGGCTTCAATCTTATCTGCTAAAATGGAAAAAAGACGGGCATAAAACGGGCCAACAACTATGGCAATCGATTCAGGAAGAAAAACAGATAAATAAAATATTAGATAGTGCTAAGTTCTATAGATATGAAAAAAATAAACAAGCCATTGCAACGAGCTTAAGATTGCTTGATCAATTGGCAAATGATCTGTATAGTTTAAGTTATGAAGATTTACTATCAACATTACCGCATGGCATTACCAAATTAAATGGTATTTTATACGAAATAGAATTAAAAAAAACAGATGACATCAAATTACTAACGAGCTATCTTAAACGTATAGGAAATTTTTACACTAGTATAAATATATACCTCTAACGGATTTAACTATAGTGTGTTATTGGTATATTTTGCGCCTTGTAAGCGTTGCATGCTATGCCAGTAGGTAAATTTCAATCTATACAAATATTTCATTGCCATCTGCTTTATTCTTTAGCCACGCGCTTTTAAAACAGTATAAAGCTGCCGACCAGCCATGGATAAAATTTATGATTTATTAAAAAAACATTGGGGCTATTCTTCCTTTAGACCTTTCCAAGAAGCAATCATGAAGGGTATTTTAGATGGCAAAGATATATTGGTTTTTTTACCTACTGGAAGTGGAAAATCGCTTTGTTTTCAATTACCAGCCTTGCGGAAAACAGGTTTAACCTTAGTGGTTACGCCACTTATTGCGCTTATGAAAGATCAAGTAACACAACTTGCGCAAAAAGGTATTCATGCAGAAGCTATTTTTTCAGGCATGTCTAGTTTAGAAATAGAACGACGACTAGATAATTGTGTATATGGTACAGTTAAACTATTGTATGTATCCCCAGAACGCTTGCAGACTGACCTATTTAAACTGCGTGCGGCTACTATGCCTATTACGACCTTAGTAGTAGATGAGGCGCACTGTATTTCACAATGGGGATATGATTTTAGACCCTCTTATTTAGAAATTGCGCACTTTAAGCAAACGATTCCAAAGGCCAATACAGTAGCCTTTACAGCTACTGCCACTAAAAGGGTTAAACAGGATATTCAAGATTGTTTACAACTAAACCATCCGCTTCTTTTTGCTCAAACTTTTCATAGGCCCAATCTAGTCTACTGGGTACGCAAAACAGATCAAAAAGAAACACAACTGCTCAAAGCATTACAACAGAGCAATGGACCAGCTATTATTTATGTAAATACACGCAAAAAAACAGAGAACATCGCTACTTTTTTGCAAAAAAATGGTATTACCAGTGCATTTTACCATGCTGGTTTAACGACGGCTGATCGAGCTACAAAACAAGCTTTATGGAGCGAAAATAAAGTACGAACCATGGTTGCTACAGCTGCTTTTGGCATGGGGATTGATAAAGCAGACGTTTCTTTAGTAATGCATTTAGATCTACCTGCCTCCTTAGAAGCCTATTGCCAAGAAGCAGGAAGAGCAGGTCGAAATAATGCTACAGCCTACGCTATTCTTTGGTATGATGAACAAGATATTGCACATTTAAAACAAAAGTGGAAGGAAAGTTACCCTACTATTGATCAAGTTAGAAAAGTTTACCAACATCTGGTTAATTACTATAAAATCGCAGTAGGCTCTCATGCTTTCGTTACCTACGATTTTGATTTAGAGGATTTTAAACAAACAACTGGTCTGTACGCAAAAGAAGCCTACTATGGCATCAAAGCATTAGAGTCAGACGGGTTTATACAACTTAATGAAGCCTATTACCAACCTTCTAGGGTCTATTTTTTGCTATCTAGGGAAGCATTGTATGCGTTTCAACTCCGTCATCCAGCTTATGACTTATGTATCAAAGCCCTTTTAAGGCTCTATGGTGGTACACTTTTTACACCATATTGTAAAATTATTGAAAAAAAAATAGCCCAGTTTATTCACATTACAGAATACAAAGTAGCCGACCAATTAGATGCCCTGCATCGACTCAAGGTTCTAGAATATCTTCCACAAAAAGCGAGTCCACAAATTACTTTCTTAACACCACGGTATCTTGCTGCTGAACTGCCATTGCCTATTCATAAAATTGAGCAAAAAAATAAAATAGCCTATCAACAAATAGAAGCTGTTATAGAATATGTTACCAACGACCGACGGTGCCGCTTGGCTACATTATTAGATTATTTTGATGAAGCCGAAACGACTTGTAACCAATGCGATATTTGTAAAAAAAAGAGCAACGAAGCTATACACCATACAGCGATGCTAGAAGGCCGCCATTACGTTATGAATGCCATTAGAAATGGCAAACAGGACCTTAAAAATATAATAGAAACAGTTGATTATGATAAAGAAAAAGAACTTTTACATATTATAAGAGCAATGCTAGATGCAAAAGAAATATATTATCAAAAGCCTGGCGAACTAGAAATCAATGAACCTTCAAAGCCGTTACATGGATAAACTTCATTTGATCGGTTCAGTATCGTATCCTACTTTTTTTGAAAAGCGGATAAAATCCACCCCCCTCCTATTACATCTTCTTCTTCATAAAAAACAGCAGCTTGGCCTGGTGTAACGGCATGTACACCGGTACCAAAAAATACATGCATCTGATCACCTACCTGTTCAATTACAGCAGGGGTTCCAGGATCATTATACCGAACCTTGGTAAGGGTATCTAACTTCTTACCTTTAAGATCTATATATTTAGATAAATTGAGTTGGTGTACATACATACCATCTCGAAGCAACTGATCAAACGTACCCAACACTATTTGATTCGTATCCTTGTGTATAGCTGTTACATATACTGGATAGCCTAAAGCAATGTTTAATCCTTTACGCTGACCAATGGTATAAAAAGGATATCCTTCATGATGGCCGACCACGGTACCATCTTCCAATATAAATGTACCCCCCTTAACGCCTTCTTCTAATCCAGGAAGCTGTCGTTTTAAGAATCCACGGTAATCATTATCCGGAATAAAGCATATTTCGTATGATTCAGACTTATGAACCAAGTCGGTAAAGCCACGTTCAGCAGCAAAGGTTCGAATAAAAGATTTTGTATATCCACCCAGTGGAAGCAAAGTCCTACTCAGACTCTCTTGCGAAACGCCCCATAGGGCATATGATTGGTCTTTCTTAGGATCTAATCCCTTAGAAATAATATAACGGCCTCCTGATGCGCGGACTTTTGCATAATGCCCGGTTGCTAAGTAATCACAATCTAATGTATTGGCACGTTGTAAAAGGGCATCCCACTTAATATGTGTATTACACAATACGCATGGATTGGGGGTTCTACCAGCTAAATATTCAGCTTTAAAATGGTCAATTACATAGCTACCAAATGCTTCTCTTATATCTAAAATAATATGAGGAAATCCCAACTCAACCGATACATTCCTGGCATCATTGATGGCGTCTAAACTACAACAGCCGGTCTCTTTTTTTTTACCACCACTACTTGCATAATTCCATGTTTTCATGGTAATGCCTACTACTTCGTATCCTTGCTCATGCAACATTACAGCCGCTACAGAACTATCTATGCCACCACTCATAGCCACTAATACACGACCTTTTTTACTCATCTAAATCTAGTTGAACTTTAAATCTGTTAAAAGTATTGTATAATTTGGAGCATAACAAGCTCCACTATTTAGTGGATTTAAAAGAAGCAATAGAGAATGATCCATAGCCATGTATAGATGGCTTATAGAAATAAATAAGTATAAAATCGTTCATACAAGGATACGCAACAAGGAGCGCCCTTTAGATATAAAAGGCGAAATTATGCACCAACTGCAATGCGCTTGAATGCGGTAACGGTTAAAGATGGTGCAACGGTTTGAAGGTATTCCGCAACGGTCAATTTAGTATTTTTCACAAATGGCTGAGGCAATAGTGTATTTTCTTGAAAAAACTTATGTAATCTGCCTTGTGTTATCTTTTCTGCTTTATCATCTTTATGCCCTTCATTTATAACTTGTGCATGGATAATCGCTGATTCCTTTACTAGCATAGCCGGATCAACTTGATTTTTATCAAGTGCTACTGGCGCCATAGCCGCTATTTGCATGGCCACATCTCTACCTGCAGCGCGCACTTGTTCACCTTGCGCACCTTCTAATCCCACCAAAACTGCTAAACGATTTCCAGTATGAATATAGGGAACGGTTGTTTCAGCTGTCAAGGTTTCATAACTAGAAATGGTAATTTTCTCACCAATGGTACCAATAGATTCCACAACAGCTCCTTGGACCGTTTGATTGCCCAATGGCAATGCTTGTAAAGCTTCCATAGAGATAGGCCTGTATGCCACTGCAGCCTCTAAAATAGATTTACCTAACTTCAAAAACAACTCATTTTTAGCTACAAAATCCGTTTCACAGTTCAGCACCAATAAAAACGACATTTTATGATCCAAACTTGCAGCAGCAAAAACAGCCCCTTCACTTGCATGATGCGTGGCACGATCTGCAAATATTTTTTGCCCTTTTTTTCTAAGAAAATCAATTGCTTGTGTAAAATCACCCTTTGCTTCTATCAGGGCTTTTTTACAATCCATCATTCCTGCACCTGTTTTTTGCCTTAGTGCAGCTACATCCTGCGCGGTAACGACCATATATGTTATAAAATATTCAAATGACGTAATAGTTATGCTTACTTTTCCGGCTGATCCTTAAGGGATACAGTAGGTTTTACTTCTTTTTTGTCAACTGACTGATCTTTAAGGGGGGCAGTAGCCTGTACTACTTTTGCTTTAGTTGCAGGAGTAGAAAATTTAGACCGGGGAGAACCTGTTTTCTTGATTACGACACCTTGTACTACTTTAATACCTCTTTCAGGGGCTACTTTATTAGCTGAATGAGCAACCGCTTCTTCTTGTTGAGCGATAGCTTCTGCTTTTTCTTTTTTATAGGATTCTACGCCTTCTTTAATTGCATCAGCAAGATAACGCACTACTATATCGACAGAACGGCATGCATCATCATTACCAGGAATGGGGAAATCAACTATATCTGGATTTGTATTGGTATCTACAAGGGCAAAAACTGGGATCCCTAATTTTCTAGCTTCCTTAACAGCAATATGTTCTTCCTTGATATCAATTACAAACAATGCAGAGGGTAATCTGGTAACATTCACCAATCCCTGCAATATTCTAGTAAGCTTTTCTTGCTCTCGCGCAATAACCAATCTTTCTTTTTTGGCCAAGCTTTTGTAGGCAAATGTATGCATATTTTTCTCTATGGCAAGCATACGCCTCAATAACTTTCGCGTATTTAGAAAATTAGTCAGTGTGCCACCAAGCCACCGTTCTGTAACATAGGGCATATCTAAATCTTTTGCAGTCTGCTCTACAAAAGATTTAATTTGCTTTTTAGTAGCGACAAAGAGAATTTTTTTCCCAGCTTGCGCCATTGCATTTAGTTGCAAAGAAGCTCTTTGCATACAGTCTATCGTCTTATGCAGATCGATAATATGTATGCCATTTTGTTTCATAAAAATAAAGGGAGCCATCTTAGGATGCCATTTTCTAGTCAAATGACCAAAATGGACACCGGCATCAAGTAGTGCTTTAAATTCTAATTGCATCATTATGGGTAATAACAAATAATAACTGTGCACATGGGCTTAACGTTTGGTAAATTGGAATCTCTTTCTAGACTTTTTATGACCATATTTCTTGCGCTCCACGACCCTAGCATCCCTAGTTAGAAAACCTTCTTTCTTTAGTATAGGCCTATTGTTTTCTAAGTCTAATTTGCAAAGTGCCCTAGCAATACCCAAGCGAATGGCTTCAGCTTGGCCACGCATCCCCCCACCGGTAACATTAATCTTCAGATTATATTGGCCTACTATATCTAACTTTTCGAAAGGTTGCTGAACCATTAAGCCAATTTCTTCTACTGGGAAATAATCTCTAAGTGATTTATGATTAATGGTAATAGCACCTGTCCCTTTAAGAAGATACACCCTAGCTACGGCGGTCTTTCTTCGACCTACTGCGTTAACTGTTTCCATCGGTTAATGATTAATATTTTAGAGTAATCGCGGTTGGCTGCTGAGCCGAATAGGGATGAATAGATGATACACAAACATGTAAATGATGCAGCAACATTCTTCCTAATCTATTTTTAGGCAACATTCCTTTTACCGCATGTTCTATTATACGCTTGGGATTCGAAGCTTGAACTTCTTGAGGCGTAGCATGCTTTAACCCACCAGGATAGCCTGAATAAGTGGTATAGATTTTTTTTACCCATTTATTACCTGATAAAGCTACTTTCTCGGCATTCAAAACAATTACATGATCACCTCCATCTAAATGAGGGGTAAAATTAGGTTTGTGTTTACCACGAATAAGGTAAGCAATCTGGCTAGCCAATCTACCTAACGGCTGAGAGGAAGCATCAACAACAACCCATTGTTTATTGACACCCTGCTTGTTCGCATATTTTGTCTTATAACTAATATAATCCACGCTTTTTAAAGAAAAAGTTGAACCAACAAAAAAATTTGAGGATGGTAAGAAAAATAACTAATAGACTCAAATATACCTTTTTATTGTGTAAAACACAAATAGAAGGCCATTGAACCAACCTATAATAACTCCTGATAAAAGGGGCACTACCGCACAACCACTTCTGTAAAGGAATCCAAAGATAAGTATTTTTGTGCTAAGTTTCTAACTTCTAACGGGGTTATATTGCGTACATGATGGTAAAATTCAGTATAATAATCTTGAGCTAAGCCATGGAGATAGGCGCCTTGAAATTTTTCCATGATTGAAAAGGGATCGTTAATCATAGTCAAAAAATGGCCTAATAAATAATTTTTAACATTTTGCAAGGCTTCTTCGGAAACTTGTTCATCCTGTAATATTGCAATCTCTTTATAAATTTCTTGAATGGTTTCTTCTGTGACTGCTTCAGCTACCTCCGTGGTAATGGCTAGATAACCAGCGTGTAACAACGAAACCATACTGGAGTGAATGGCATAGGTATAGCCCTTATCTTCCCGAATATTTTGTACCAATCGAGCACCAAAATACCCACCTAAAAGGGTATTGACCACCATCATTGGTAAAAAATCTGCTTCCTTTTTAAGTAATAACCTTTTACCGATTACAATAGCAGACTGAAGATGTTGTTGATCCACTAGATGGACTTTTTCAGGAAGATGATGAGATGGAACGGAGGCTACTTGTAAACTTTTTTGATAGGGCAAATAGGCTAAGGACTGTTTAATAGATGCTAAGGCTGATGGCGTAACTTGTCCACTGACAAAAGCAGTACAATCTGAAAAAAAGAGCTGTTTATAATGGTGGTGTAAATCTGCCGGTTGAATTTGATCTACATCTTGTAAAGTTAGCGGTCTACCATAGGGATGTGTTGCTGTGAAGAGTGCGGTACAAAATCGCTTATAGGCTACCTGATCGTTCTTTTTATCAGCTATTTGAATGGCTTGTACTTTAAGATGCTTTAAGCGTTGGAGTGATTTTTCAGGGAAACTAGGCATTAATAGAATCTCTACCAATAAGTCTAACAGGGGATTAAGATGCTTAGCAAGCGTGGAAAGCGAGAGGATACAAAAATCTTTCTGTACACGCGTATCAATGGTTGCACCATAATAGTCAATTATATGGGCAATATCTTGGCTGCTTTTCGTTGTGGTTCCCTCTAATAACATAGCCGTTGTAAAATAGGCAGCACCGGGTTGTAATGCATAGCAACTACCAGATTTAAAAATCAGCTCTAACTCTATAATGGATTGAGTCCCCATGTTTAAGACATAGAGGGGAATTTTATTTTGAAGTAAGTGGCTTTCTGGCCATGGAAAACAGATAGGATCAATGTCTTTAAACGGTGGTGGAATGGTTCTATCGAGCATAAAAATATAGAGTTAAAATTTATTACATTCAGAATGGGAAAGGCACATAAAGGGTAGTTCTTTTCTACTCAACTTATTGGATTACCAACAAAAGTACAAAATCAATGCGATGAAGTGATATAAGCTTATACTTCATACTATGAAAACATTTATATCCGGATTATTAGATTTACTTTTTCCTCCCATATGTGTAGGATGCAATGATAGACTCGTACAGGGAGAAACTTTGATCTGCACAATTTGTTTTAACGGATTTCCAGAAACAGATTCCCATACATTAATAGATAATGTTATTACCAATCATTTTGTAGGTAAAGCCTCAATAACTTATGGATTGACAGGCTATAGACTAAGAAAGAAAAGTCGTCTTGAGCAGGTACTCTTTGCGATGAAGTATAAAAATCAACCCAAAATTGGCTATCTATTCGGACAACGGTATGGTAGTATCTTAGATAAAACACCTATCATCCAAAGTATGGATGCTATTGTAGCAGTTCCATTACATCCCAAAAGACTTAAGGAACGAGGCTACAACCAAAGTGATTTTTTTGCGAAAGGGCTTTCTGATGCATTACACATACCTTTATATGAAGGATGTATAGAACGAACACGTTATACGCCATCCCAAACAACCAAAAACAAAAGTGAACGCATTACGAATCTTCAAGGTGCCTTTAAAGTAAAGCACCCAGATCTACTAACAGACAAACATATGCTATTGGTAGATGACATTCCCACTACAGGGGCTACATTAGCCTCTTGCACGAATACACTTTTAGCAGCAGGTGTGGGACAAGTAAGTATTGCAACCATAGCAGTAGTAGAATCCTAACTAGTCGACCTTGAAGTATTGTTAGTGTATAAAAATATAGATTTTTTTGTAAAAATCATAAAGAAAGATCGTTGCAATAGACTGATTAAATTTAGACATTAAGACCTCTTGGATCACTTAAAATATAAGGGGTTATAATATAGTGGCCGAAAAAACGGGACCACTTTTGAGCACTTCGCTAAACCAATGGCGGCATAACAGATAAAAGT
This sequence comes from Cardinium endosymbiont cEper1 of Encarsia pergandiella, assembly GCF_000304455.1. Taxonomy (NCBI): domain Bacteria; kingdom Pseudomonadati; phylum Bacteroidota; class Cytophagia; order Cytophagales; family Amoebophilaceae; genus Candidatus Cardinium; species Cardinium endosymbiont of Encarsia pergandiella. Next base: position 491,016 of record NC_018605.1, on the reverse strand, counting down.
TAGGAATAAGACAGAGACCTATATACAATCAACTACAGACACAAGAGATCCATAATTGTGCTCCTATCTAAGGAGGATCCTGTATATAAACTAGGATTCGCTTACTAAATGGCATAAAAAGTATGTATATTGATTGTGTAATAATTATATTACATGCCTGTGATTAGAAAGCAATAGATATAAATGATTTATGGAAAAGATTACCCCGAAAGTAGACTTAGCGTTCAAAAAAATATTTGGGGTAGAAGAAAATAAAGATCTATTGATTGCGTTAATAAATGCTACGGTTTCAAAAGAAGATCAGGTAATAGATGTTACGCTATTAAACCCTTATAACCCAAAAAGTTTTAGAAGCGACAAACTTTCTATCCTAGATATTAAAGCCTTAAGTGAAACAGGAAAAAGGTTTAATATAGAGATTCAAATTACAGACGAAGCAGACTACGATAAACGTGCCTTATACTACTGGGCCAAGTTGTATACAGATCAATTAAAGGGTGCTCAGGATTATGCTAGTTTAAATAAAGCAATAGGTATTCATATTCTTAACTTTGTATCTATAACAGACAATCAGAAGTATCATAATGTATTTCATATTACAGAAAAAGAAAGTGGGTTACCCTATTTTAAGGATTTAGAATTACATACTGTAGAGCTGACTAAGTTCAGTAAAGATCCAGATGAAGATCTAAATAGTTTATTAAAAAAGATCAAAACCTCCTTAGACATTTGGACCGCTTTTCTTACCCGTAATGATTTACTGAATAAAGACAACTTACCAGCACCATTAGCCATCAATACCCTGAAAAAAGCATTGCATGTTTTAGATACGCTAAACTTCACGGATGAAGAAAGAATGGCTTATGAAGACCACTTGAAATGGTTGAGAATAGAAGCCAATACAATAGAAAAATATAGAAAAGAAGCAGAACAACAAGGGAGACAAGAAGGGAGACAAGAAGGTAAGCTAGAGATAGCGAAATCTATGCTTCTACAAGGTTACGCTATAGAAGATATTGGGCTCCTTACTGGTTTATCTAGGTCTGATATTCAAAAAATTAAATAGAGGAGACAAATATAAAATAATCAGAACTAAAAAACAGGTATCTATTTTTTAGAACTTTATTAAGCTAATGACCGCATAATACCCAAAATTTAAGACAAAAGGGACCCCAAATCAACTACAGACGCGACAGATCCGTTTGCGATTCCTATTTAATATGGGTAGATTGGTGTTTCACTATAAAAAATTCGTCATATAAAAAATATATTCCATGCAAAAATACATTCGTACTTTTTTGCCACCAGATTACGTCATCACAGATTGGACTTCCATTCAGCCCTTCTACAGCCACTTACTTGCTAGAGACCTCTCTTCATTGGACGATCTAAGACAATTTTTAGCCGATTGGAGTGAACTAGAAGGGGCACTAGAAGAGGATGCAGGCTGGCGTTACATTCGTACCTCTTGCAATACGACTGATGCAGTGGCTAAAGATCGTTATGAATACTATATTACAGCCATTACCCCTCATCTAGCTGCTGTTACAGATCAATTGCATCAAAAAGTTTTAGCTGCAGAAGCGGCCCATATACTACGTAAAAAAACGCAATATGATATCTTTTTTCGAAAGATCGAAAATCAATTGCGTTGCTACAGACAAGAAAACATACCTATCCAAACTGAAATTCAGTTAAATACAAGTAAATTTAGTGTGATAGCAGGTGCGATGGTAGTAGAGATAGCTGGGGAAGAGTGTACTTTGCAACAAGCCGCACCCCATTTAGCATCTACTGACCGATCCTTTCGACGTGAGGTATATGATAAGATACAACAACGCAGGTTGCAAGATAAAGATACACTTAATGCACTCTACTCAAAGTTGATTCAGCAACGCCATCAATTGGCTTTAAATGCTGGGTTTAAGAATTTTAGAGACTACGCTTTCGTATCTATGGATCGATTTGATTACACCCCAGCAGATTGTTTAACCTTGCATACAGCGATCCAAGAAGAAATAGTTCCACTACTCAATGAATGGGCAAAATCACGGAAAGCAGCGCTCGGATTGACGATACTGCAGCCATTTGATCATGCAGTAGATATACAGGGTAGAAAGCCATTGCGTCCCTTCACAGATGCCGAAGAACTAGTTGCTAAGACGATTACGGTATTTGAGCAGCTGGATCCTTTTTTAGCAAACTGTTTGCATACCATGCAAAAAATGGGCCACTTGGACTTGGCCTCCCGTAAGGGAAAAGCACCTGGTGGATATAATTATCCTTTGGATGAGACGGGCGTACCTTTTATTTTTATGAATGCAGCTTCTACTATAGATGATGTACGAACTATGTTTCATGAAGGAGGCCATGCGATTCATTCTTTCTTAGTGCATAACTTGTCGCTAAATCCTTTTAAGCATTGTCCATCAGAAATTGCAGAATTGGCCTCTATGTCTATGGAGTTGCTTACTATGCCTTATTGGGATATTTTCTTTCCCAAACAAGAAGACCTTAATCGTGCTAAAAAAGATCACTTGATCCATGTGATCAGTTGTTTGCCTTGGATAGCTGCCATTGACGCTTTTCAGCATTGGGTCTATACGCATCCTGATCATACTTTATCAGAAAGAGCAGAAAATTGGGATCGTATCTTTAGTAGTTTTTCAGATAGTGTAACGGATTGGACAGGTTACGAGGTAGTGAAAAGCCATTTATGGCAAAAGCAATTGCATCTTTTTGAAGTACCTTTCTATTATATTGAATATGCTATCGCACAGCTTGGTGCAATAGGAGTATGGAAGCAGGCCCAAACAAATCCTAAACAAGCATTAAATGGTTACCTAAATGCATTAAAATTAGGCTATACCACATCGATCCCTAAGGTCTACCAAACAGCGGGTGTTGCTTTTGATTTTAGCAAGGAACATATTCGTTCCCTCGCGCAATTCATACGCAAAACTTGGGCCGACCTTTAGCTTTACGATTGCACTTTGCCCAATAAAATCTACTTTTTTTGTATGAGCTTTTATGGTGTCATGATGGTGTTTGATTGGATCAGTTGTATTCGGATACTTGATATTCAGATGTGATAGCATCACTGTAGAAAATATCTTTGCCAAACTGAATCACCTCTTTTACCATAGTAGGATGGCATAATATACTTTTAGAGGCTTCAATAGGAAATTCATTTAAAAGTTGACCATGAAGGGCATCGTCAATAACCATTCTTTTGAAATTTTCTTTGTTTGGAATATGCGATGCAAGCTGACTATAGAGCGGCACAATCATATCATGTTTGTCTATAAGATCAAGATCTGCTTCGCCAACTATAATTTTACCCCACGCTGTGTTGAGATGTTTAAAATCATAGCTACTCTCATAGCTACTTTCTTTAGGTAGAAAATTTTTAAAGTCACTGAGAGTGCCTCCTATAGCTAGTATAGGTACTTCTTCTTCAGGCAGGGCATCCTGAATCGATTCTAAAAATTCACTTCCTGGTTTTAAATCGTAGAATCCAACAAATAGCTCTAAAACTGGGAATGCTTCTAGCCTGCTCACAAGCTCTTGTTCAATCCAGTTGGTAGGCTGACCCATACTATGGGATAGTCTGCACATATCATTCAAAACAGGCGGTGTAAAATATCTTACATACAATGCTTCGTTTTTAATCCCGGTAGTTGTGTCACGTTCGTTTAGTTTCCTAACTGTCTCAATGACAGGCGCCCCTTCCCATGGCGTAGCTAGTGTAATAATGCCTTTTACATTTAATACATCCTTATATCCATGAAACATCCTATATGCACGAAGACCGCCTTGGCTATGACCTATTAGTAGTGTAGGCCTATTTTTTAGGTTAGGTTCTTTCTTTGAAAGTTTATCAAAGCATTTATTACTTTGCTCTTTTATAGAATATAGGAGCGTCTGCTCCTTGGTTATGTAATCCAAAGCAACCACAGAGTCTTTACCAAATTCATTCTCAAGCGCCTCTTGAAGTGTCTTAAAAGAGAAGACATCCCCACCTAACCCATGAAACAAGACGATTAGTGGCTTGGTATCATCTTCGTGGAAATTTATAGTACCATTTTGGGCAAGTCTATTACAACCGCAACCAATCGTAAAGAGTAAAAAAGTTATGCAAATAGAAATTTTAAATAAAAACATATCTTCTAAGTGGAAGTAATCCTTTGTCTGCTTTAGTGACGGTTGTTAAACCAATAGATATAGGCTAGTAATTTTTAATATAATTTAAATCGAATTCAATTACAAGCATATGGCACCATCAACAGAGTGATGCAAGGTCTATAGATGGTGTATAGTCCGATAGATTGATGGCTATAGGTTTTTGTCCAAAGAGTTTATCACTAGCATTTTGAAAAGATGGGGTTAGCGCGGTTGCCATAAAGCAGTCAGGCAATTTTTTTTTTGTTTTATTTAAAAGATGATGTGTACGTAAAAGTTGCTGGACCGCTAATGCGGTAAGTTTCGCTGGATTGATCAGTTTAATCTCTTTTGAAAAGTGTTTTTTTAAAAAAAAATTTAATGCTTGTTCTAAAAATATATAATGTGTACAAGCTGGAATCAGTGCATCTAAGTTTGGGGAAACGATTTGATTTAAATAATCATCTAACAAAAGATGATCTAGTGATTTTCCATTGAAAGAGGCCTCTACCATAGGCACCAGTAGCGGCGTGGCCAGAGACGTTAATGTGATACCAGTGGTTCGAAATCGTTTTGCATAGATGCCATATGATACAGTATATTTTGTGGCTATAAGACCTATCTGGTTATAGTGATTCATTCCATCGATGTATCTGACTACTGGATCGACCACATTGATGATACCCATTTTGTGTCCTATTGTTTTAAGGTAATTAGGCATAAAATAATCTGCGGCAGCAGTCGCTGTATTACACGCAATGACCAGCAGCTTATACCGTTTACTTAGGCAAAAATTTACTACCTGTGCAATATAACCACATAATGCTACGGATGTTTTATCACCATAAGGTAAATTTTTAGTATCTCCGATATAATGAATAGATTCTTGTGGTAATATTGCTTTAATTGCCTTAGCAATGGTTAAACCACCTACACCACTGTCATAAATGGCAATCGGCGCATAGGTATATATATCGGAAAACACAGTAGAAGAAAATGGCCACCATTAAGACTTGATTATATAAACAAAACAGGCAACTGATGGGTTAAGGCAAGTTATCATTACAATAAGATAAATGGTGTGGGCCCACCAGGACTTGAACCTGGGACCTGCTGATTATGAGTCAGATGCTCTAACCGACTGAGCTATGGGCCCTTTTATAAAATTTACCGCTACAGGTAGGTCTTGGGGATAAAATCCACAATACTACACAATGTTACGTCTTTTTTCTGAAAAAACCAGCTATCTTGCGCATAGTGAGTTAGATTTTTATCTGTTATGATTCTGAATCACTCAATTTTTCGATATAGCTTCAGATAGAGCGACTTTGTGCATCTGGGGAGTAAGCTAAAGGGTGTCTCCAATCATTTTTGTATTCGACTTATTTTTTTTAAATTGCCCAGGATGTTTGGGTTAGCTTTTTTTAGATTTTTTATTCCATTTTTTATGCATTGCTTTATAGGCTTCTTATTATTCTTGCTGAAGGCTTTAGTTGTTATCATTCCGGTGTGCTTCTTGGGCGCATCCTCATGCCCTGGTGAAAAAAAAGAAATGGAAGATCATCATCCTAGATGGATTGAGTTAAATGAGTCAGAGGAAGATTTACCTGAAGACAAGTGTCGGGTTACCAAATTGGATTTAGGCAAGATGCGCTTTCATATTGCAAGTGGTCAAAAGCCAATTCATTGCAATGATGCTACTTTTCAGGTTAAGAATAATATGGTTCAGACGGATAAAGCCGATTCAGAAGCCTTTGACTGGGTATTAACCCCTAATTTTTATGGGCGTGTGACATCGGAAAAATTTCCTGAAACGATAAAATGTGGTATGAAGCATAGGGTTAATCATGATGATAAAGAAGGTGGTCTACCAAAAGAATTTTTGGATGAATGGTGGGCTATAGATCCTATAGAAGGGAGCACCAAAGAAATTATATTGATTATTGGCAAAGGAATAGAAGGCAAGTTAGCTATAAGTGAATCACTACAAGAAGCGTTAAAAAAGAAAAAGCAAAACAACGAAATTCAAGATTATGAAATTTTAACCACTACGGATGCGGCAAAACGGCACAACAAGTATATTAAAGAAGGAAAAAAGGTGTATACTTTTATCCATACAGCTGGCTAGCTGCTTTTTAAAAAATTAGTAATTAACTAATACAGTTTATAACTATGTTTTCTGATTAACAAACAAATACATAATATTTCAGGAACAACTCAATATCGTATACCCTTTGGCAAAAGAAACCACTTATCTATGCAGGTCAGTGGTAAAGCCCCCCTATTCCAGATATAATGGCTTATTTTTAAGTAGTTGGCTGACTGACAAAGTTTTGATATGGTCCACCATGGGCAACATATAGAGTTTTTCTACGACCATTGTTTGATAACTAGATAGCTCTCTAACATAAACCATTAAAATAAAATCAAAATCACCTATTACTTGATAGCAAGTTACAATGGATGGTATTTTATTAATCGTAAGTTTAAATAACTTGATATGGTCAGCTGTAATCTTTTGAAGACGAATAGCAACCATTAGATGTAGCCCAAAACCTAATTTGGGATAGTCGATTTGTGCAGCGTAATGGGTAATAATTTCATGCTGCTCCAACTTTTTTACCCGTTCAAGGGTAGCAGCAGGGGATAAATTGATTTTTTGTGCAAGGGCAGCATTTGTAATTTTTGAATCAACTTGCAAAATATTTAAAATATGTTTATCTACCTTATCCAGTTCCATAAGTCAATCTATTCAGCTAACGGGATCAAATTAAGGGCAATATGAGCCCCCCCAACCACTTGGTATATGATAAAAAATCCACCTTGTAAAGAGTTAAAAATCAATCTACAATTATAGGAGAACTGGTCCACTGATGATGGGTCTCATCCCAAATAAACCATCTAGGCTGAGGACTATGCGCTTTATATGCCACATAGTCCCTTGATGGCCTAGCACCTAAATGTAGCGCACCAAATGAATAAAAAGGAGACAAGTCGCTATAGGCTATGGTAAAGTATTTTTTAGCTATTAAAGATGGTATCACTGCCTCTAATGCTTGAAGAGTGGCAAGCGGTTTTTCATTAAAAGATAAAACCTTGACCCTAAAATCATCTTTAATCCTATTAGACGCAACATGGTTAAAAATATGATTTGCATCTGCTTTAACAAAGGTTAAGCTCTTAGCAGCTATACCATTTATTTTAGCGCAATAATCATCCATTTCAAAAAAGATAGCCCCGCCAAAATAGACCATCTTTATAATCTTATGGCGCTCAAGATCATAAAGTCCTATCTTGATATCATGCCACTGACCCATTCTAAAAATGGTTAACAACACATGATCTGTAGTAGCGCGATTCATAGCCATATCAAAAGCAACCAAATTAGGCCCTATTTCCTGACGATTAACTGCCCAAATCACATCTCCAGGAAAGAGAAACCCATCTGCAGGGCTACCCGTTAGGACATCATCTACTGCAATCAGAGAGGTCGCGCCATTAGGGAATGTCTTGATGTATTGTTGTTGGCGTGCTATGGGCAACCCATCATACTGGACCAAATCTTTAATAGGCGTAGATTGGGTAATGACCCCGACTTGCTTCCTAATGGGGCATCGACCCTGCCGAATGGCCGATAAGGCATACCGAATATATTCAGGATGGATGGCCCACGCAAATGTGTTATTGCCAGCATAATTAAGCCCTATAGCTTGTCCATCTTTGTTAAAAACAGGCGAACCACTTGACCCACCTTTAGTATTTAAACTAAGCTTAACAGATTGTTGGGGCATCTCACCTTCCACCTCATACAAATCTGCTACAAGGCCTGTATGTAAAGAAAAACTATGCCCTGCATTATTGCCAACGATAAAAATAGGCTGATCTATAACTGGATTACGGCGGCTAAAAGTAGTTTCGGTAACTTCTTGTGGAATAACTGTAGGCGCAACTTGTAAAAATCCATAGTCCAACCATGGATCATAATAGATTAGATGGGCCTCTTGCTGAATGCCATTAAAAAAGGTTACTTTGTAACTGCCCACTACAGCAGCCCCTATTACATGTCGATTGGTTAACACATAGCCATGTTGCTTATCTACCACACATCCTGTTCCACTCCACTTGTTTCCTTTTTCATAAGCTGCAAAAGAAGCACTTACCTCAATGGTTACCACTGATTTTTTAGCCTGTTCAATTACCTTTTCAGGAAATAACTCCTTGGCTAAAAGAATGGGTGTAGGCAGGAAAAGGGCAAAAAGTATAGCCCAGCATTTAGGCTTTAAAACATTTATTTTCATAAGGATTTTAGTAAATAACGCTTAGAACAAGCTAAAAATATCAATAAAAATCACAAAAGCGCATACCATGGCATAAGCATCTCCTCTTTTTGAGACTTCCTCATAAGTCTTTTTTAGTTTATAGCATTTAGATAAGCCAGTTATCTATTACAGAACGATTTCTTGCCCCTTCCACTCAAGGTGAATGGCATCCCATGCCCAAACCTTAGGTGGTGCCAAGTTCGGGTCATATTCTACATTACCTTTATAACGATTATGCACAAATTTTCGCCACATTCCATGCCCTAGTGGAATATAATTGATGTATTCAACTGTAAAATATTTTTGATGCACCAATTGCGGAATCAATTCAATTAACACATCCAAGCTTTGAATAGGCTGACCATTCATAGCTAACAACCGCATAGCTAAAATTTTGAAACGATCATTAGGGAAAGCAGGTACTTTGAAAATGGTATTGGGTTCTGCAATACAGGCAACCAAAGTTTTAGGTGACAGGCCAACCAGTGTACTACACATATCATCTGTTTCAAAAAAAGTAATACCGCCAAATTGGACTATTTTAGCAATGCGATGGCTATTCAAATCATAACAAGGTATAGTCACTTCATGAAAGGAGCCATTGCGAAAAATGGTTAACAACAGCTGGTCCTTTGATGACTTATTTAGAGCCCAATCAAAATCTACTAAATTGGGTCCCACCAATTGACCATTAAGCGCCCAAATTAAATCTCCCGGTAAAAGTCTAAGATGGGCTGGTGTACCTTTTAGTGTACTGTCTACTTGTAAAATTTTATTTTTTGCATTTGGAAATTTTGTACAATAGGTCTTTTGTGACGCTGCCGAGAGATGATCATAACGGACTACGTCATCTAGTGAATAAGTAGTTAATAAAGCACCAATATGCTTTCTAACAGGTAATTTTTTTGCTTTTAAGGCAGCTAGTGCATGGTGCACATAGTTTAGATGTAGGCCAATATCCATGGTGTCTGAACCAGCACAATTTAAGGCGATGCCCTCTCCAGCCTCATTGAAAATCAAAGAACCACTTGCACCACTCTTGCTAGGGATACTGACGCGAATAAAATGCTGGGGCATGGTCCATTCTATACTATAATTGGTATCATCTATGCTTCCAGGATAATCTATAGCCTTTTTATTTTTTTCTTTAGCAATAGTAAAAACAGATTGGCCCAGCAATGGATTTGTATTACTTAACTTTACCGCCTGTACTTCTTTAGGAAAGAGCGATGGATCTATTTGTAAAAGCGCAAAATCTGCCCAAGTATCATAATAGATCAATTTTGCTGGAGCCTCTATACCATTAAAAAAACCAATCGTATAGTCTGCGACTATAACAGGCCCAACCGTAAAGCCAGAAGTTAAAATATACCCTGCTGCCTTATCTATTACCACCCCGTTGCCATACGACTCCCTAGGAGGGGTATAAGCCGTAAGCGCTGCACGCGTATCCACAGAAACTACAGACCGCTTGGCATTTTCAATTACACTGGGTTTAAATTTGGCCTTACCATAACAAATAAAATGGACACTTAAAAACACGCCTAAAACAACAGATTTTATATACCGCATATAATATTTTCAATTAATAATGATTTACTGTTTTTAAAAACCACTTGATTTTACTACTTTTTTTCCAGCATCATAGGCTCTAGGTGCCACTTTTTTAGCAAAATTTTTGAGCCTTCGCAAGAAGCTTATTTTGTTTCTCATAAGATTAACGTTTCCTTTTAGGCTACTTAGTTTACGTAAACTATCTGGTGCATTTGCCGCAACTGCAACTGCGGCATGACCAGCTGATGCGGCATGACCAGCTATCGTGCCTACTTTCGGGAAGCGTCTTTTGCCTTTAGCCGCAGGACTACCTGGCCCAGAAGCCACATTATGTTTGGAAGATCTAGCCAGACCACCACCTAACGGAGGGCTTTTACTACTTGGAGCAGATCGATTGGAGGATCTGTCCATTCGTGTAGAAACAGTACCTCCTGCTGATGAACCTGAATCACTAGCTAGCCTATGTCCTCCTCCACCAATCCCCCCCCCACTTCCACCAGGCCCATTACCTGCAACGCCGCCTTTAAAGCCATTACCAGTATGGTCAACATCTGATCCAGTACCATAACTGGCAGAATGTGTAGAACTAGGATCCATGTCTGCACCAGCACCATAATGGCCAGAGCTATCTTTGTCCAGGCTAGCAGTAGGCTTTCCAGCATGGCCCACGTTGGCACCATCCATCTGATGGCTAGAACCACTAGCCCCATGATAAACCTGATCAGGACCTCCATCATAAGCACCAGGTGGCGCACCACTATAAGCACCATCCATACCATTGGGCGTCGGTGCAAAAGCTGTATCACTAGATACAGACTGTCCAGGCTTCATTGAATGTACCGTTGCATGATTACCAGATAGCTTTGTATAATTGGTATCTACACCAGCAGCAGATTTCCCTTTACCTAAAGGAACAAGCTCTTCTAATACAGCTATACGCGCCTCCGCTCTGACCAAGGTACCATCTACTTGAAACATAGAATAAACTATATCTAGATCTACCAGCCTGCCTTTAAAATCAATATGTCCCCAAATGATACGAATATAATTAGGCGCATTATGCTTTTTATGGACACTATAGGTAACATCTTGTAGCTGCTTCACTTGTTCCATCACTGCAATGGCATTGCTACCAGGGATAATCCCTGTACTATCAAACAAAAGACTAAAAGAGAGCAATCTTGGAGGAGACCCACGATATTTAATCAAATGAGCACTAGCCATTCCTTCAGGCACATAGTAGGATACGCCACTTTTAATCACTATGTTTTCTGGATTAATAGAAGTGATAAACTCCCCCGTAAAAGAAGAAAACTTATTGTCACTACATGCTTTAATAACTAGTTTGCTGACATTACTCATAACTACAAATGGATCATCTTACCTTGTGGCTCGATCTTCTAATAGGTTTAAAACGTCCCTCTCCAATGCTAATTTTTGCTGCTCCGTAGTATGCAATAAAAAACCAGCTGGCATACTTTTAGTATGGTCTACTTGTTTATTGGTTTCATAAACCTTAACCTGGATCACTAGTTCATTAATTTTAACAGGCATAATCAATACAATCAATTTTATACACGAGACTAAGCATGATGGTTATTACTTGGTCCGTACCAGCCTAGAATACCCAATCGTAATGGTTTCTCCTATTCCAGTATTCTCTTGCACATTTAACTGAAATGGCGTAATAGCTATCCCTTTTGGATAGACATCTTCTAACTTCCACTGTGCTAGAATTTTAGCTTCCTTGTTAAGGATCAAAATATGGGCCTGGGTAAGTGTAAAAAGACCTTTATCAATTGCGTTCTCACACCAAAGCGTCATTTTGGTTTTTCCTTCTACTAAGGGCCTAGTCAAGATTAAATCAGTCGTTTCACATGCACTGGATCTATAATAAGGCCTATTGGCACCGCCAGGTAAATAGGCCTCCATATTTAAAAAATTATTTAATCCTTCAACCCTATAGAAATATTCCGGGGAACTACCATCTGTTACACCCAATACTTCTACCTGAAAAGAATGTGAATGGACTAAATTAAAATCAGCCATAAAGATCAGAATAATGTTAGAACATCATACGGTTACTTTGTATTTAGCTGCAAGCCTTGTAAAGTAAAGCGTATACGGATATAACCCATTTCACCTGTAGCTTCGTTTTTCCTATTTAAAAACAACTCTGCTTTTTGTACAATAACATCATTTACAGTTGTTTTTGTATCTATTGAACCATCTTTTTTATGTACACAAAGCGTAAATGGTTCTGCATTATATTTATCTACAAGCACCTCTTGCACCAAACCATATGCTTTTGTCAACAACTGTTTGCCCGTTATAAAGGGTAAAAATTCTACGGTAAAAGTTACTACTTCTTGTGCACTGTGTTGATTCTGAAAAAGAGGTGCACGGGTTGCTGTATCATATATGGTAGCTCTAGTAGATGTTCTTTGATTAGGCATACCAACCGCAGAAACACTACAGGTTTTAGTATCAAAACCTGCTTTATTAAAGTGTTTATAATCAATAGTTACTCTTTGCATAATATCTTGCTATTTCTATTTTTTTCTAGTTAACCTACTTAATATCTGTAAAATTCAATAATGGATGCAGCAAGTTATTGCTTAATAACAAAACTAACTGGATCATAAATAGAAAGTTCTGCAGTTATTTCTTGTAATCCAGTTTCAGGATCTACTTCACTACTCATGTCACTCACATAACCCTGAAATTGCATATGGGTAAATGGTTTATCATCATTGGTTGCAATGCTAAAGAGCATATTTTCTACATACTTGTCAGGGTTATTTTCTTTAGTCGCATTTAAGTTTTTTTCTATTTTTTTAATATCATCATCAAATTTTTTATCTGGTGTTTTCAGTATAGAAACTTTTACATCAGCTGTTTGCTTGATTTCGCCTCCTTTGTGTATCGCATAGACTGCCTTAGCTTGTCCATTGATGGATCTAACATATTGTGCTCCATTCTCTAAAGCAACTGCTATATGGTAATCGGTTATACTAACCTTTGAAGAACCTAAATTAAAATGGACTATAGCAGGTATTAACAAATTATCAGCCATGGTTATTTCAGTTTTAAATATTTTTTAGAATTATAAGTAATCGTCTTAATACAGGGGGCAAAAAAACTAGTTTACCCCCCTATACACGTATACATGGATGGCTAACCGTCTGCACCCATTTTTTGCTCAAAGGTAATCACAATAAACTCAGCTGGTCTAGGAGCTGATACTTTTACCGAAATACGCATGATGCCTTCATTAACGTCATCTTGCGACATGGTCTCACCTAATCCACAAAGGACTGTAAATGCCTCTGCAGGACTTCCACCCACTAAAGCACCTTGTCTCCAAAGATTGGTCAAAAAGTTAGAAATCATACCCTGTACAACGGCCCAGGTAACGGGTACATTTGGCCTAAAAACAACAGAAAATGCAGCATTTTTAATAGATTGCTCAATAAGGATAAACAACCTTCTCACATTAATATATCTCCATTCTGGACTGTTGCCAGCCAAGGTTCTTGCACCCCAAACTACAGCAGCACCCGCTCCTTTAAAAGTACGGATGGCGTTAATGGATTTACCACTAATGCTATCTACGTTAAGTGCTTCTTGCTCTTCATGGGTAATTTTAACCATTGGTTCAAGCACAGCATTTAAGTTTTGATTGGCTGGCGCAATCCATACACCCCTTGCCTTATCTGTTCTAGTGTAAAGGCCTGCCATAGCCGGAGCTGCTGGAAGAATATTTAAGCGATCTGCAATGGTTTTACGAAGTAATTTGTACTCTTTACTACTATTCTTTAGTCCAGCATCCCAGTAAATTTTTTCTTTTTCTGTCGTAGCACTGACTAAATTAGAAAGCATGGTTTGATGCTCTGATTGCAACACATTCTTTAGCGAGTCTAGATCAAAATTTTTGTAATCAATACTATTCAATGGGATAATGTTTGTTCTAACCCATGGATAATAGGCAGCTCCATAACTCAAATTATCTAACCCAATGTATTCACGAAATCTATTTACATATTTGTTTTTATCTTCGATAGATAATTCATGGTTACCGCCCCATATATCAAATAATGCGACTTTATTCAGATACTTCCCACAATGGGCCAGTGCATAGGTCTGCACCGCATAGTAAGAGGCATCCTCTTCATCTAATAAAAGTGAATCCGGCATTAACAACATAGTTGGTACCTCTTCTCCAGCTAACGTATCTATACCTTGTTTAAATAAATCCGGTGTAATGGTTAGCTGGACATTTGGATCGCCATATTGACCGACAGATACAATGAAACAGTCTGCTCCACCATTGTCAAAAAATAGTTTTAAACTATTATAAAGGTAAAATGTAGAGTTTTGACTCTGTTCGATTGCATAATATTTCCCATTCATTACCAAATCTTTATCTCCACTGGTAACCTCTTTAATGGTATAAACAGGAACAGCTGGCCCTCCAAAAAACAACTCATATTCAGAAAGTGAAGAGATCTGAACCGGTTTCATATGAAAGGATTTTCCATTAATTTCAGCTCTTTCAGTAAAACCTACAAAAGCAGGAACTGCAGTTGATACTTGAACCACAGCGTTGGCACCCGTATCCTTCTCGACGATGTACACGCCGGGAGTTTTTAAATTTTCAGCCATTTTATTTATTTGATTTTTAATTAATTATATAAAAGTTAAATTAAACATATACAACTATATCACTATAGAGTTTTTTTTTATTGGTCTTATCTTTCTTGAGCGAATCATAGGTAGGGTAAGGCAATTTTTCTAATACTATTGTTGTATGTTCCTCAGTGCTTTTATCAAGCTTACAAAGTGAGAAAGAACGATCGTATTGATCACAAAGCTCCATGGCCATTGTAGATTCTGCACAATAGGTATTAGGGAATTCAGTGGAAGCCTTTACAGCAGTAAAGTAAGAGCCATCTTCTTTAGATAGAATGGTTAGCAATCCATTGAGTCGTTTTTTAGTATCTACTACATAGTATCGCCAAAAAGTGGAACGATTTTGAATTTTAATTTTATAGACAATTGTTTTTGTAAAAAGAGGGTCTTTTTGTTTGGATAACAGATGGACCCAATGGGTAAGATCTATATCAATCATCGCAAAGACATTACAACCTGGTTGTGTAGGATAATGTTTTACTTCCCGAATCTTTACCAAGTCTGATCTACTCATAAAGGGTTTGTTATGTAGCAAATCACTATTACCATACCGATTAGATAAATAATAGACTTCCCCTGTTGGATAACCTGCGTCTAATTGTGAAAGATTCAATGCTTGGTTATTTTTTAAGATCATCATAAAAGAAAGAATGATGCCCTCTGCCTTTTTTTTAAACAATTCCAACGGATGGTCATAATCCTGTGAAAGCCATATAAGCTCCATGCCATCCGAGTGACGTAACATGCGCACTCTACGTTGTACCATCCAAGAAGCAGTCGAAAAAGTTGGTTCAATATCAAAATCATTTTGGACATTATTAGATTTATAATAATTATTTGAAATAGCGATTCGAAATAATTTTGTTGCAAAGGCCATAACTATTACGTTTCACGTGATGAAAATGTGGATACGACTTTTAAACCCATAGTAGTATCTCCTATAAATATAAGGCCCACTTTATATAGTAAAGAAGGGCTATACGGCGCATGCAAACTTTCCCAAAGCATGGTCTTTTCTGATGGAGTCATTTTAACCAACTCAACGGAAAAACTTTCTACCCCTATTTCTTGTAAAATGGGAGTATTACAGGTATCAAAATGGGATTTATTTTGAAAAAATGCAGCTATATAAGCCAGTAATTCTAAATTTTTTAGCAACTCAGATGCCTTATAATCAATAGAAAATAAAAAATAAAGGTTGAACGCTTCTGGTGCTTTTCGTAATATAAAACCATCTCCTTGTGGGACATATTGAGTAGGATTGCTACACAATTCTACGGACGTAATATCCACCAATCTCATCATAATACCTTTTAAGGATTTGCTTTCTACTTGAGAATTTGCTAAAATTGCCAAAGATATAGCTGGCCCTTTGACATTCGTTTTAGATTGAATGTATTGATTGGCCTCAGATAATATAATACTAGTGCAATGGTGTAGCATTTTTTAGTCCCTTTAGTTATTAATGATGCTTATTGCATATTGCCTGTAATGATTACAAAAATGGGCCAGATTGGCTTTGCTGATCTAATTATTGATTAGTTATCTATCTATTCAGATAAACAAACAGGAGGATACTGTTTAATATATTACATTTTTAGATTAATTTTTTACTCAACCCCAAAAAATTTATTTTAGACTACTTGCTTTACTTAAAAGTTGTAATATAGTAGGCCAAAGCAATAGCAGATGGTGTTCTTTTAAAATTAAAGAGCCCAAAAGTCGAAAATTTTCTATTAGATTAAAGAAGTACAAAAGCTATATTTATACTTAATATAGGCTATTTGTTAGCTTTATTTGACTAAATCGTCCATTTTTTTACTTTACTGGCTTACAAACTACCATAACTTGGTTATCAGCTATCGAAGTAAAACCACTTTTTACTGAAATCGATGATGTAATAGATCCAACTGTATAAGTAATTTGCCCTGCTGTTAAACTACTTAATATGGGAGCATGGTTCGCGCATACCTGAAAGGGACCAAGGGGACTTGGCAACTTTACACTATTCACTTCTCCATTGAAAAGGCTGCCACTAGGGGCTACGATAGACAAGTTCATATATAATATATTTATCCTATACTAAGGGATTACTATGTACAACCTGCATTAACTGATTGTTCCGACTCCTTATGGATGAAAGGTAAACAAAAGGTTTTTTAAAAGCAAATGGCATTAAACGATTACAAATCAATATAGATTCAGCAAATATTCAATACAGTATATCAAGACTTAAAAAAAATTCTGTTTGATTGTTCCTAAAAGGTTCACCATAACGATCTACTGCTCTATTTACAATGAGACTCTTCCAATAGACTTTTAAATTATAAGGATACAAAATCAGATTAATTTTTATTAAATAGTTAACTTATATCCATGCTTTAGAGTTTGTATGTAAACTTTTTAATGGTATTTGTATGGCAATCAAATCAAGCATTTATTAAGTTTATCAAATATTTCAGCTAGCTGCCACAAATGCAAGTATAGCTTATTTGATGCAATCAATCATTTGATTAATTGGTCACCAGCGGAAACCCTTGCAGTCAAAGCTTAAAAAAACATCTCATATATTGCTTATTATACTTACTTAATCTACAGAATTTCAAAGCGAAAAAACATATCTATATTTATCTTGCTCGTCAAGCCTGCAACTAAAACTATACGAAACAAAATTTTTATTTTCTACGAAATTTTTTCGGGCCACTATAATTTTGATTTTTTGTAACTACTTAGGTAACTTTACTTGACTATACTGCTCCTCCTGCTAAATTTTTAGGAAAGTAAAAGAATAGCGGTTTGCTAAGGGGCAAAAATATATCAACTGATTACAATCCAGTATAACCATGGCCCCATCAACTATAGATAAAGCATCATCTACAGTATCCCCTATTGGTACAGGAGATCTTTCGCATTTTTACAAGCAATGGTACAAGATGATGTGGTTGATTCGTAAATTTGAAGATAAAGCGGCCCAACTTTATGGGCAGCAAAAAATTCGAGGATTTTGCCACCTGTATACAGGACAAGAGGCCTGCATAGCTGGTGCTGTTACAGCACTACGCCAAGGAGATAAATACATTACGGCTTATCGTGACCATGCCCATCCTCTTGCATTGGGGAGCTGTCCAGACCATCTAATGGCGGAACTTTATGGTAAAGCTACTGGTGTTTCTAAAGGATATGGCGGATCCATGCATATCTTCGACAAATCCTGTCACTTTTTAGGTGGCCACGGTATTGTTGGTGGACAAGTGCCGCTAGGAGTCGGTATTGCGTTTGCTGAGCAATATAAAAAAACAGGTTATCTTTGTATAACTTATATGGGCGATGGTGCAGTACGTCAAGGTGCTATTCATGAAGCGTTTAACTTGGCGATGCTCTATCGTTTACCGATTATTTTTGTAATTGAAAACAACGGATATGCAATGGGTACTTCAGTAGAACGAAGTTCTAATGTTACGGAACTCTATCGATTGGGTAGCAGCTATGGTATGGATGCAGCCCGCGTAGATGGGTTATGTGTAGAAGCGGTACACTGTGCTGTAGAGGAAGCAGCTATAAAAGCTAGAAAAGGTATACCCAGCTTGCTGGAATTGGTAACCTATCGTTATAGAGGCCACTCTATGTCTGATCCCGCTGGATATCGTACCAAAAAAGAGGTAGAAGCCTATAAAGAACAAGATCCTATTCTTAAGCTTAAAGCATTGATCTTAGAAAAGAAAGTGGCAAATGCAACCGTATTGGAAGCGATTGAGCGCAAGGTAAAAGATCAGATTGCACAAGCAATTGCTTTTGCTGAGACATCTCCTTTTCCAGATCCAGCAACTGCGTATCATTACGTTTACAAACAAATTGACTATCCATTTCTTCAGTATTAAGTGCTATGAAAATAATAGACATAAATAGTATTCCTAAAAATCCTTCAGAAAACGACAAAGCAAAGGCTAAGTCAGTATCTTTAAAGCATAACAAACGAAAATGGTATGTCGTTGGCTTTTACATGACCTTTCTTGCCATAGCCGCTTTCCTTGGATTTTTTTATTTAACCAAAACAAAAAATCTAAAGGTAGAAGATGATATTTTTCAAGCAATCTATCATTTTGAAGCCAGTGATTTTGATAAGGCGCTCAAAGGCGAGGGGAGCCATAAAGGGTTTTTAGAAGTCATTGCACAATACCCTTATACTACAACGGCCAATATAGGTTGCTTTTATGCGGGAATTGCCTACATGCATCAAAAGGAATATGAAAAAGCCCGCTCTTTTTTAAGTAGATTTAAGCTTGAGGATTATATTTTACAAGCCCGTTCTTGGTCTGTCATTGGTGATACCTACAGTGAACAAAAAAACTATAAACAAGCGGCTGCCTATTATATAAAGGCTGCTCGTTATAGGCCAAACAGTGTATATACGCCTGTCTATTTGGTTAAAGCAGCTAGTGCTTTTGAGGCAGATGGACAATATAAAAATAGCTATCGTTGTTACCAAGAGATTGTAGAAAAATATCCAAACTCTTCATATGGTAGTGGTTTGGCTATTAAAGAAGTTAGTCGTTTATCAGCTTTTTTATCAATGGATTAATTGCTATTGCATCTATGCAGAAACGTTGGGTAATTCAATCTTTTAAGCCATATAATACGGTATCAGCTTTGGAGAAAGTACTCGGTATCCCCTCTGCTATTTCAACTATTTTAGTCGAAAGGGAAATAGAAACTTTTGAAGCAGCTAAGCATTTTTTTCGTCCTGATTTAGAACAGTTGTATGATCCTTTTTTAATGCAAGGTATGGAACGGGCTGTAGGCCGTTTGTATCAAGCCTTAACAAAAAAAGAAAAAATATTAATTTATGGTGATTATGATGTAGATGGTACGACAGCTGTGGCTATGGTCTATGGTTTTCTTGACACATTGCCTGGTGCAGCAGTAAGTTATTATGTCCCAGATCGTATGGTGGAAGGCTATGGGGTTTCCATGCAAGCAATAGAAAAAGCCCATCAAGATGGCGTCAAACTTATCATTACCTTAGACTGTGGTATAAAAGCGTATGAACCGATTGCGCTAGCAGCTGAACGCGGCATAGATGTGATGGTTTGTGACCACCATGAAGTAGGAGATGTGTTGCCACTAGCATATGAAATCTTAAATCCCAAACAACCAGGTTGTTCCTATCCTTTTAAAGAATTATCAGGTTGTGGTATAGGTTTTAAACTATTACAAGCCTTTTGTAGCCACTGTGGTTTAAAACCTGCAACCCTCTATGGTTACTTAGACCTTGTAGCGGTTAGTACCGCTTGTGACATAGTCCCATTGGTAGATGAAAATAGAATTTTAGCCTATTTTGGCCTCAAACAATTGGCTACTCAACCTCGTCCGGGGCTACAAGCATTAATAGAGCTAGGAGGATTAACTACTACCATTATGATTTCTGATATTGTTTTTAAAATAGGCCCGCGGATTAATGCAGCTGGACGTATGAGCCATGCTTCTTTGGCAGTTCAGCTACTTATAGAACAAGATCTAATAAAAGCCTATCATTTAGCCCAATCTATTGATCAACAAAACGCCTTGCGCCAATCGCTTGACCATACGATTACACAAGAAGCCTTAGCCATGATAGAAAATAAAACCTATCCAAGCAAAAGCAATGTGCTTTTTAATCCAGATTGGCATAAAGGTATTATTGGCATCGTAGCTTCCCGTTGCATTGAACAATGTTATAGGCCTACTGTGGTTTTAACACGCTCTGATGGTAAAGCTACTGGTTCTGCTCGTTCCATATCTGGCTATAATATCTACGAGGCCATTTCAGCCTGTAGTGGGCTTTTACACCAATATGGCGGACATGCTTTTGCGGCAGGCCTTACCATGCCACTAGCCCATGTAGCTAAATTTCAGAAACAGTTTGAAGAAGTAGTATCAGAGACCATAACCGATGATTTGTTAATCCCTCAACAACCCATTCACGCCCTAATCCCTTTTCAGGCCATTACTCAGAAATTTGTAAACATATTGATGCAAATGACTCCTTTTGGTCCAGGGAATCCTACGCCGATATTTGCTAGTGAAAAAGTTTATGCACGTAAATTTTATTTAATAAAAGGAAAACATCTTAAGTTGGAACTTTACCAAACAGATTGTTCAGTGTCTTATGAAGCCATAGGCTTTGGCTTGGGTGGCTACTTCCCACTTGTTGCAACTGGTAAGCCGTTTGCTATAGCCTACACCATAGGATACAATTATTATTTGGGTCATAAATCTTTACAACTTATGGTCAAGGATATTAAAGAAACAGTATGTATGGCTTAAACCAATAAATAGACTTTAATTAGTCGGCCCTGAAATACCATTTTTGTATAAATTTATTGTATTGCTATGTTTTGAGACCGTTGTTATAGATAGTTATTGTGATTTTTGTTAAGCTTGTAGTGCTATTTTTTGTAGTTTTTCCAGTTAAGGATCCATAAAATTCATTATTTGTTGGTTTTTAAGTTCATTTTTGTTCATTTTTGATATACCATCCCCCTAAACACCTCTTAAAATAATATTACGACGTAAGAAATTCTTAGTTTTTCAAGAAGATTGTTTAATAGAACGAGTTTCTGTAATACCTAGCATATATGAAATTATAATGACTACTACACTTTAATCTTTTTCTTTATGGGCGAAAAATGGGTCATCTGAAAGATATTGGTTTTTTTTGTGCATCGCTTGTAACAATCTGTAAGCAGACCCATATTTTTTTAAATAGTAATAACTATGGTACAAAGCTTGTGCAACTTTTTTATCTTTTTTATCTTTTTTATCTTGTATATGGGCCATTTTTAGGTAATACAAAGATTTTTTTAGATACTTTTTTAGTTTTGATACCCTTTGTGCGGACTGATTACAGGCCAATGCTAGTGTTTTTTTTTGGTTTATATAGCTATATAAAGGGCTGCTATAGGGTATATTGTCTGTTTCTAACAACAGATTTAAGCTGTTTACTTTACTGTGTTGAACAAGGTGATAATGGTATACTACACAGATAGGGGGGACAGAAAATAGAAGTGGCTTATAGCGCCAACGCCTTACACTAAAAATGGGCGATATATGGTGACGCGCTAGAAATCCCATACCATCGGGCCCTGTATATCTAAGCGTTACATGGATTAACCCATACCAATCAGTCAACCTAGGATGGGAAGCTAATGGCTCTTTGTGTCCAAATAATTGTACCGTATCCCTATGGAGTTTTATGGCTTTATTGTAAAATAAAAAACCCATTTGACGCAACGCATCATATTGATGGGGGTGATTTTTTAAAACTTGCTGATAATAAAAAACGGCCTCTTCTATACGTCCTAAATATTCTAGCAGATAAGCATATGCGTAATAGGCATGGAGCTCTTTACTTTGGAGCCCAACCGCTAAGCCATCTACATAGCCATCTACTTTTCCAGCGGCTTCATAGATAGAGCATTTTTCCTCTAATAACTCATTATTAAAAGGGAACTGAAGAAGTGCTTCATTTAGAATGGCTATAGCTGTATCAAAATTTTTAAGCTTATGGTAATGAATAGCAGCCATAGCACGCAAAACAGCAAACTGTGGGCCTTGTACTTTTAAATAGTCTTGATAATAACGCAATGCTTCTTCTGGCTGGTCATGGCTATGATAAACAACAGCCATATACAACAATGGCGTAGCTTCTTTAGGCAAAATACGCCTGCAAATAGCAAATTGATCTATAGCTTGATCAAATGATTCTTGCCTATAGTAGCCAATCCCTCGGTTTAAAAAATAACTCCATAGAGCGGTTAAGTTACTAAGGGCAAAGCTATGAAATTGTTTATGTTTGGATACACTCAATTGCTGCGCTTGCACATAGGCGGCAAGAGCCTCATCCAAGAAGGCGGGTCCTTCTTTTGAAGCGATATGATCCCTTAAGAGTCGATCATAAATAACCCCTCTATAATACCAAGTAGCAGGGTGGCTTGCCAGCTTACTATCTTTAATGGCTCCATCGATAGCCAATCGCGCCTGTTGCGCATTAGACAAGCTAGATGCCCCATCTGAGTTATTATCTGCACCATCTACTGATAAAGGTGGCACTTCACTATGGTTTGGCTTAGCACTTTTTTGTTTATTTTGGCCTTCAAAGGTACGCACAATTTCTACTATCGATGAAGGAATAGCTAAAAGGGAGTGGGGGATTACCCACCACATCAGTACACAAAAAAATCTATACCTATCTACTTTATCGATGATCATCTCATATTTTTTATCCATACTTTAATCTACTATTGCACTACTTAACGGCTAAACATGTCTCTACCATACCACTGGATCGATTTTTTATGTACCATAGAAAATCGATAAAACAAAGGGGATAAATGGTCTGTTAACGGTTGCAAATTAAATGGCTATATTGAAAAATACAAATGAAGCTACTTTGTACGCACAGTATAATCTATTAGGCCATACGATCTTAGCTGTTTAGTCCCAGAGCATTGTGGTATATTATACAATACGAGACCGTTGTTATAGATAGTTATTGTGATTTTTGTTAAGCTTGTAGTGCTATTTTTTGTAGTTTTTGCAGTTAAGGATCCATAAAATTCATTATATAAATTATAGGCTATAGCTTCCATAACATGTTGCGTATGACTTTTATCCAGTCCTATATATCTAGCTCCTGCACTACGGAACCACCTCTTAATGCTGCCAAATACTCTTGCTACTTTATAGCGCGTCTTAGATACCAATTTATTAAACTGCTTAGCAGCAGATGATAAGGGATGATTTCTACTACCTTTCTTTTGAATAGCTGATTTTAATTTTTGTTCTTTAGTAAAGTTTCTTTAGGGAAACCGCTATAGCCTTTATCTCCATAGAGCCTACTTCCAGCGTAGTACTGACTGCCAGAACTAAACCTTCTTTACTTTCTACTAGGACATGTCTCTTATAGCCATAATAAAGATTATGACCTTTTTTGATCCAACTAGCTTCTGGATCTACTCCTTTTTGATAGCTCTGCGATACCGATATAGTATCATCTTCATGCAAATCATAGCTTTTTTTACCTTACCACTGCTCAAGCAAGAGCATTTTAAAAAGTAATAAGGGACTATAGGCAGGCTTGCCTGATAAACGTAAGCCTTTAGGATAATAAATACGAAGTTCTTTTTCTATCGATGACCAATTAATCAGTTTATGCATTTGATCAAAGAAAGTGTGTGTACATTTGCGGCGACTAGCTGAAACATCTGATAAACTTAATTGACCGCTTACTTTTATTGACATACATACATATAATAGAAAAAAGCTTAAATACAAATTCTCAAAAACCTATATAACTTAGCCTTTTAATAAATTTTAAGCCAACTTTTTATCCTAAAAATTAACAAAGCTATTGCAACGGTCTCAAAAAGATTACTGATCGAATATAAAACCATATACATATGGGCATAAACATGACAAAAATAGTCTATAAAGATAAAGTGGATGGCCACAGCTGCACAGTTATTACGCCATAAGATGCATAGGAGGCTAAGTGCCCCCTGCCGGAATCGAACCAGCAACCTACTGATTACAAATCAGTTGCTCTACCAGTTGAGCTAAGGAGGCAGCAAAAAATTAGGCACTTATAAACAAATATATATAAAATATATTTATCTATTTTAGGGACATAGGGGACGTTGCGAAAAACGCCTTTTTGTAAAAAATTTTGCTATACAAAGAAGCTTTACAGCTGGCCTACAGAAGCCTCTTTTTGTAGTCTGTAAGCCGGACTAAGTTTTTTAGCTAAAAGGTTTTTTTCCAATATTTTTTTAGAGTGGGCTTGATTTTTTAAGCAAAAAGCATGCGGTAAATGATCTTACCTAAGCTCCTTAATACGAGCTGCTTTACCTTGCTTGCCCCGCAGATAATAAATCCTAGCCCTACGGACACGACCTCTTCTTTTTACTTCTATTTTCTCAATATTAGGACAAAGCAAAGGGAAAATACGCTCTACCCCTACTTCCTTAGATACCTTACGTACGGTAAAAGTTTCCCCATTGGTGTTGGGATTTTTACGCTGAATAACCGCACCTTGAAACTGTTGAATACGAACTTTATTGCCTTCTTGTATTTTTACATGGACATTGATGGTATCACCAGCCTTAAAATTAGGAAATGTGCGGGCAGGCTGGGGATTACAGGTGGCCTCAACGTATTTTATTAACTGATGCATAATAAGGTTAGAAAATTATATAAATATTAATGCAAAGATAATACTATTTTTTAAATTCCGTACCTTGCAATACTGTAAATGGCTAAGTCTGAAATGGATTCAGCCTTTTTATTTTCACTCAAACAAGTTTAATGAAAAATATTCGGAATTTTTGCATCATTGCACACATTGACCATGGCAAAAGCACCTTAGCAGACCGTTTACTAGAAGCCACTAAAACGGTTGGCCTACGTGATCAAAAAAATCAAGTTCTGGATAATATGGATTTAGAGCGTGAACGGGGTATCACGATTAAAAGCCATGCGATCCAAATGGCTTATGCATATAAGGATGAATCTTACCTCTTCCATTTGATTGATACACCAGGACATGTAGACTTTACCTATGAAGTTTCGCGCTCTATTGCGGCATGTGAAGGAGCGTTGCTAGTGGTTGATGCGGCACAGGGGGTTGAAGCGCAAACCATTTCTAATCTATATCTGGCCCTGGCACAAAACCTTACCATTATTCCTGTATTGAATAAGATAGATTTGCCCGGGGCGATGCCAGAAGAGGTAAAAGATCAAATCATAGAGCTTATAGGATGCGATCGAGATGAGATTCTTTCGGTTAGCGCCAAGCAGGGCATCGGCATTGATGCCCTACTCGAAGGAGTAGTTACCCGTATACCTGCGCCTAAAGGAGATCCTAAAGCTCCTCTGCAAGCAATGATTTTTGATTCACTGTACAACACGTTTCGTGGTGTAGAGGTTTATTTTCGCATTTTTAATGGAATGATTCAGCCAGGAGACCAGATTCAGTGCATTAGTACAGGGATAGATTATAAAGTCGAAGAGGTGGGTATTTTAAAACTGCAACAAATCCCCCAACCATTTTTAGCAGCAGGCCATGTAGGCTATATGATTGCAGGCATTAAAAATGCAAGTGAGGTAAAAGTAGGGGATACGATTACCCATATCGATAAAGCTGGGCGTCCGGTAGGGGCCATAATTAAAGGATTTGAAGCAGTAAAACCTATGGTTTTTGCAGGCATCTATCCAGTAGATAGCACAGAATATGAGCCATTACGAGATGCTATAGAAAAGCTGAAATTAAATGATGCTGCACTGATTTGGGAAGCAGAGAGCTCTGCGGCTTTAGGCTTTGGGTTTAGATGTGGTTTCTTGGGGATGCTCCATATGGAGATTATCCAAGAACGACTAGAAAAAGAGTTTAATATTACCATTATCACTACAGTTCCGTCGGTACAGTTTCATGTAATAGACGCAAAAGGGCAACGCATAGAGGTACAAGCACCTGCAGATATGCCTGATCCAAATACTATTGATCGCATTGAAGAACCACTTATCAAAGCTCAAATTATTACAAAGGCAGAATTTTTGGGTGGAATTATAAAACTTTGTATGGATCGAAGAGGTATTTTAAAAAATCAACTTTATCTAACGACTGACCGGGTAGAACTTACTTTTGAACTACCCCTAGCAGAAGTGGTTTTTGATTTTTTTGATAAACTTAAAACGATTTCACGTGGCTACGCTTCCTTAGATTATGAACTAGCTAGGTTTGCTGATGCAGATTTGGTAAAATTAGATATCCTATTGCACAATGAAAAAGTAGATGCCCTGTCGGCTATTGTACATAGATCAAGTGCCTATGAACGGGGTAAAGTTTTGTGTAAAAAGCTTAAAGAAATTATTCCTAAACATATGTTTGAAGTAAGTATTCAAGCAGCTATTGGTACAAAAATCATTGCTCGAGAAACAGTAAAGTCTTTACGAAAAAATGTGATTGCCAAGTGTTATGGTGGTGATATTTCACGAAAAAGGAAACTTTTAGAAAAACAAAAAAAAGGTAAAAAACGAATGAAACAAGTAGGTTCAGTAGAAATTCCACAAGAGGCTTTTATGGCGGTATTAAAATTAGATGATTAAAGCAACGTAGCGTACTATTTTTTGCAACTTTTTTGATAGTAGGTACAATAGGTTTGAATGGGACAAATGGTGCAATTGGGTTTGCGTGCTTTGCAAATATACCTACCATGTAGTATAAGCCAATGATGGGCATGTTTGCGCCACTTTTGGTCTATGGCGGCTAATAACTCCTGTTCCACTTTTTCCGGTGTGATACCCTTTGCCAGTCCAATCCTTTTGGCTACTCTAAATACGTGGGTATCTACCGCAATAGTTGGCTGGTTAAATAGACAATTTAATACCACATTGGCTGTTTTTCTGCCTAC
Source organism: Cardinium endosymbiont cEper1 of Encarsia pergandiella (assembly GCF_000304455.1). Lineage (NCBI taxonomy): Bacteria > Pseudomonadati > Bacteroidota > Cytophagia > Cytophagales > Amoebophilaceae > Candidatus Cardinium > Cardinium endosymbiont of Encarsia pergandiella. Next base: position 463,844 of record NC_018605.1, on the reverse strand, counting down.
GCCTGGTAATTGCACCAGTGCGTCAAAGTGGTTGGGTACACGGCTGTTATAATGGTTGATCAATAGATTAGATAGTGCTATAATATTTTTAGCCTTATGGTTAAATAACCCAATCGATCGTATATATTGTTTTAATCTTTCTTCTCCAAGGCATACGATTTTCTCTGGTGTATCAAATCGTTCAAATAAAGGTTTTGTTGCTATATTTACTGATATATCAGTAGCTTGTGCGGATAATAGTACGGCCACGAGTAAAGTAAAATCATTTTTATAGACAAGTTCTGTAGTAGGGTTTTGATTCTTATAACTTAAAATTTCAAAAATTTTGTCAACTATTAGTTGTTCCATAATATATTTATGTCAAAGGGCCATATGGGCTGTTAGGAAAGGGTTATATTTGCCCTATGTATTAGGGGAAGGGTGCAAACGTAGTTTAATAACCAATCGAATATCCGGGCCCCATATTACATGTATCAATGGCCACCGCATAGATTAAAACGTCTATCTTATAAATTTAGCATAGTAGCAGATCAATAATGAGTAATTTAATACATCCTGAAGTATATAGTAAAATATTACCAGCAAAAAAATTAGTAATATTGTTACATGGTGTAGGGTCTAATGGCCATGATGTAATCAAATTGGTTCCATATATGAAAAATCATTTACCGGATTGTCATTTCATAGCGCCACATGGCATAGAACCATATGATATGGCCTCACATGGCCGACAATGGTTTAGCCTACAAGATCGAACGCCATATATAATGAAAAGATTGCTGGGAAGGAATGTGCCACCGGTTAACGAGTTCATTAAACAAAAACAAATAGCACTAAATGTTACGAATAAGGAGACTATTATAATTGGCTTTTCACAGGGGGCTATGATGGGCATCTATTTAACCCTTGTACAGATGGAGCCATTTTTATGTACCATAGGATTTTCTGGGTTGCTAGTAGCCCCTTCATCATGCATCAATACGATGACACCTATTTGTTTGATTCATGGTATGTTGGACACAGTAGTAGCGGTAGATGCTATAGAACATGCCAGACAATATTTATTTGACCATAATGTACCCTGTAGCACGCATAAATTAGAGGATCTTTCCCATTCAATAGACCATAGGGGTTTAAACATTGCTGTTGATTTCATCAAAAAAAGTGGCTTAAACCAATAAATCATTTGCGCAGTTTTTATCCCTTCACTTATCTGAAAAGGTTACTTTGCAAGGAGTGGCCTTTGTAAAAAGTTGTAATGTGCAAAGATGGCTTACAGGTAAAAAAGCTTATTGTACTTTTGATAAAGTAAGGTCCAAATCCCTGTTTTACCACTAGCGTGAACAGCTATTATTATTTTGTACTATTTTTTTTGTACAAGGATGCGAGATATATTTTAGTAATGGGTTTAATCATACCAAGTGAAAGTAAAGAGCATAAAACAAAACCCACAAAGGGAGGAGCTATGCCCCATAAAGGTGGAAGGACTATCCACCATGGTATCAAAGAACCAACCCCATAAGCAAAACATTTTACTACTGCATCCCCTACTAAAATCACGTGGGCGAGCTTTTCATTTTTAGTTAAAGCTTGACCTATAATTGCAATAGCGATTCTAAACAAATAAAGTCCCATGCCATAGAGCAATGCAGTGGCCTCAAGATAGCATGGCTCTGTTACATAAAAAGCGATAATCGAAGCCAACACAATAAAGACAGGACTAATATTAAAAAAACCAATGATCCATTTAGGTTTTTTTCTTAGGATCCATGAACCGCATATGCCACTTACAATAAAGGCTAGATTGATCATACTGATGCTATAGCTGTATAATGTTGCATTGACTTGGCTATTGCCTTTGGCAATCCTTGCTACCAAAATAGGCAAGCTAACGGTATAGGCAATAGTGGCTATGTAATTCACCAAACGAAAACTGGTGATGCGCAATAGTCCAGGATTTTGAACGATTTCTTTAAAACCGGTCAAAACGCCAAATGGTTGTAGTGCGGTTGCTTCTGTACCAATATCTGCCACGCGGCATAACTGCCAAGGTATGATGCGCAAAATGTAAATAAAGCTACAAAGCAATAAAACTGCCTTCAATCCTATCATAGCTAATAAATTTTTCGCCAATATAGGTGCTAAAACATTAAAACATTGTAAAAAAATTTGAAAATTAGAAAAAAAGAAAGGCCTATCACGGGCCCCTATTTGTCTACTCATAAAAGCAAGACCATTGGAATGTTCAATACTCATGATACAGGCCAGTGCCCACAATGTAAGGGTCCAGACGCGTAGATGTACACCACTATATACCGACAAAACTAATAAGGTCAAGCTAGCCGATACAAGGGCACCTACCCCTATGGTATAGGCAGAAAAACGTTTTAAAAAAAAACCTCCAATTAATCCAGCCGAACCAATCCCTAATAAGCTAGCTGGCTCCAAATAAGCTGCAGAAATACCACTGGTATCTGTTTCAAACAAAGTAATTGAAAAACCAATTACCAAAATAGTGGGCACAATGCTACTTAGTCCATTTAAGACCATATAAATGGGAATAATTTGTTTGATGTTCATAGATTATACGTTTCTTTATTTGGATTATGATGGCTATTACAAACGATTACACCATCAATTTTGGGATATTTGGACTACTGTTTAGTAGCAGAAAGCTTACGGCCAAAATCTGCTAAAAGAGGAGCTGCAATGCAAATGGAAGAATAAGTGCCAAATAATACACCTAGTGTTAAGGCAAAGGAGAAACCCTGCAAGGCAGCACCGCCAAAGAAAAAAAGTACAGCAATAGCTAATAATGTTGTAAAAGAGGTAATAACTGTTCTACTCAGCGTTTCTCTAATCGCATCATTAATGATGTGGGGGGACATACCCATAGCCTTATTGGCCAATTTTTCCCTTATCCGGTCATAAATAACGACTGTATCGTTTATAGAATAGCCAATAACAGTCAACATCGCTGCTAAGAATACTTCATTTACTTCATAGTTGAGGCCAAAACCGCGTGCTATACAAAAACCAGCTATAACTGCTAAAACATCATGTACAAGGGCTACGACAGCTGCTAAGCCAAATCCCGGTCTTCTAAAACGAATTCTAATGTAAAAAAATATGCCCAATATAGCAAGTAATATGGCTTTTTGTGCACTCTTTTGGACATCATGTGCTACAGTAGCCCCTACCCTAGTGCTACTTGTAATGCGAAAATCATTACCAGTTGATAGATTATTATTTTCCTCTAATTGCGTTAAGTCTTTCAATGCAGCAACCAATTTATTGAGCACTTTTTTATCAGAGGCATCTTCATCACGCAAATAGCTAGTAGTAATCTGCATTACATTATTGGCACCATAGGTACGGACTTCTACGCTTTCTTTGTATCTATATGACAGTCCTTCCTTGAGTAAGGAAGCATCAATGGGTTTACAAAAATGGACCGTATAGGAACGACCACCTGCAAAATCTACGCCCAAAGTAAGTCCTTTATAGTGGTAAAAGCAACAACCACCAATGGCTATAAATAATAAGGAACATAGATAAAAACGGTAACGATTTTTAATAAAATCAATTTGCACATTTTTAAAAAGCCTAGGTATCGTTGGATAAGAAAAGGTCAAGTTGGGTATGGAATAGGTATCGATAAAGAAGGAGAAAATCAACCTTGTAATAAAGATAGAAGTAAAAATGGAAGTGATGATACCCAGCATTAAGATAAGGGCAAAGCCACGAACCGGCCCTTGACCCAGATAATAGAGTATGGCGCCAGCAAGAAAGGTGGTGATATTGGCATCTATAATAGAGCCATATGATTTGGTATATCCATGTTGAATGGCCTCTTTTATAGATACTTTTTGTTCCAATTCTTCGCGTATGCGTTCAAATATCAAAACGTTGGCATCAATAGACATACCAATCGTAAGGACAAGGCCAGCAATCCCAGGTAGGGTTAAGGTGGCCTCCAATTGTGCCAAAATAGCCACCATAAAAAGCAAGTTCAATAAGAGGGCTACATTGGCTATTATACCTCCTTTTGCATAATAAATCAACATAAAAAGTAGCACCAGCCCTAAACCCACAGCTGTGGCCATAAGTCCTTGGTTTTGGGCTACCTTACTTAAACTTGGTCCCATAATGGCTTCTTCAACTACTTTAAGTGGCGCTGGTAACGCACCGGTTTGCAATACACTGGCCAAATCTTTGGCTTCTTCTAAGGTAAAATCGCCAATTATCTTAGAAACACCATTTGGAATTTCTTGGTTGACTACTGGTGCAGTGTATACCCGATCATCTAAAGTTATAGCGATGCGTTTGCCAATATGACTGGCAGTAATGCGTTTCCAGATACGTGCACCTTTTTGGTTCATTTGTATCATTACAAATGGTTTGCCATTTTCAGCAAACGATTGGGTCGCATCAGTAATAATATCTCCTTCTAAAAGTGGTTGATTTTCCCTAGACAATTGGATCGCATAAAGCACAACCGCTTTTGTGCCATCGCCTAAGGTTATTGCCTTTTTATCCCACATCCAAGTAATGTTTTTAGGTAATAGCGCTTTAACCGGTTTGCTGTGTAGTATGGCATCTATTTGGTCCATCTCTTCAGGAGCATATGCCAACCTATAAGGAAAAGTATCTTTGCAAATCCTTTTGATTATGGATGCTTTCGGCAGACGTTGGTTTTTTTCTTCCTCTGTAAGCGCTTTGGGAAAGGTTAGCAGTATAGTTTCTTTTTCTTTATCAAGCAAAAAATTATTGACAGCTTCTAGTAGCGGACCATATTCATTGGCTTCTTCAACGGTCCAGAAACGCAACTGTGCAACACCTTGTAGCAACTTTTTTACCCGCTCCGGATGGGTAACACCTGGTAATTCAATTTGAATTCTTTCACTACCCGGTAACTTTTGCATAGTGGTTTGCGTAGCGCCAAATCGATCTAACCTAGCACCTACAATGGCAAGGGAGCGATCCAGCGCCTTTGAAATAATTTGATCAATTGCCTTTATAATATCATCCTCACTAGAAAAAATATAAGGCCCCACTTGGGCAGTAGCAAAAATATCTTTTAGGTTTCCATTTGGGGCAAGCTTTTTATAGGCAGCTACAAAAAGTTTACCAAAAGAGGTCGTTGTACCTTTTTCTCGCTGATGCTGTGCGCATTGGAGTGCTTCTAGAAAAAGCGGATCTGTAGGATAAGCAGCCAATCTTTTTACAAGTTCCACTGGCATAACTTCCATGGTTACCTGCATACCCCCTTGCAGATCTAAACCTAATTTCAGGGAACGTTCTTTTACTTCTTCGTAGGTGTAGACAGTACCCAATAGATTGCAAACTGGTTTTTTCCATATCTTCATCAAATAGGCCTGACTTTTATCAAAGTCTACTCTTCCCTGCTCATCCATTGCTTGCTTTTCTGCTTGCCGTTGCACCCGGTAGTCTATAAACGTAAAGGAAAGATAATACAGGGAGAGCAAGGTAGTAACAATTGCCAGAAAAAACACTATTTTTTTAGATTTCATTGAGGCTAAGATGGATGAATGCATAGTTTAGAACAAATATATTTTCTTTCATCTATTAAAACAAATAAAATGTGATTGGCAAAGGTTGTTACAATTTCTACAAATCAGAGCGATACGTTGTCTTCAATTATCTTGACCACATGGTTATGCTTTGTAATTATATTGGCTATTTTAGGTTAAAAACGATAAGATTACGGGTTTCTTTTAGTGCCAAGCTTCTAGCTTTTGTACCATAGCCATAGAGATGCTATGTTCACAACCACTAGCTTTTACGATGGCAAAACGTATTGCATAGATAGAATAGTTTGCGCTTACTATATGAAAAACAAATACATAGATTTATATTTGGGATTGTTTCTCTTGATGCCAAAAGGTAAAAGTAAAATTTGTTTGTGTGGCCAGGTCTTATTTCCTACGTATAGTTGCTTTGGTAACATTTATAATTAGTGGTTCATCTATTGTATCAAAAGCAACTAAATATTTGCATGGTGGGCTCTATTTTAGTAGTCCCTACAACAATGGGTATAGCAGCTGGATGATACCGAATAACTTTTTTTATAAAAATAAACCATACAGCATTTATAAAAAATGGAACAACCAACTTTTCTTAGATAAAAGCTACCCATGGCTTTTCATGCCACCTCGCGCCCACATAGCAAAAGATAAATCTTTGGGTATTGTCCATTATCAAGCAGAAGATTCAATTGTTTTCGATGCGAATAAGCGTATACTTTCTTTACTTGGCCCCAGTACGCTTACCTATGATCGTATGAAACTAAAAGCGAATCTAATCGCTTTACACTTACATAGCAACACCATTTATGCACAAGGTACCACTCATCCATATAATACATTAACAGGAAAGCCTATTTTTACCTATAATGACCTAACAAAAGACAAATATGGGAAAGATGGTTCTACCCAAACGCGGACTTTCTTTATGGATAAAATGCGCTATAATATCGGTACCAAAAGGGCCTTAGTTACGACACTACTTACCAAACAAGAAGACTCTATTATAAAAAGCAAGCAGATAAAAAAAGAGGACGAATCAACCTTTTATGCTGAAGATATAGTTTATACAACTTGTGGACTAGCATATCCCCATTTTTACATACGTGCCAAACGGGCTAAAATGGTTCAAGATAAGCAAATTACTACTGGACCTTTTCGTTTTTATTTTGATCATGTGCCTACGCCATTGGGATCTATTTTTGGCACCCTATTTCTAGAAGGCAAGCGTACACATGGTATTATTCCACCGGAAATAGGGGAAGGAGACAATGGATTTTACCTCCGTAATGGTGGATATTATATAAACTTCAATGATTATGCAGACATTTCTTTTTTAGGTAGTATTTATTCCAGTGGTATTGTAGAACTTAAAAATGCACTCCGTTATAAAAAAAGACACTTATGTAGTGGAGAGCTGGATTATGCAATAAACACAACAAAAACAGATAAGGGATGGTCTTTAAAATGGGAACATAAAACCGTTATACGTGCCTCTAGAAGCTTGAATACAAATGTGCACCTTCACAAAAAATTTTCCAAAACAGTAGACGATGAGGATAAAAAAATTCCAAAAAAAATGGAAAATGAATCTGGTTTTAGTCTATCTTACCGAGACCGATTGGTAGGCTTCCCATATGCATTAACGTTACAAGTAAAATACAAAAATGACCTTCGGTATAATTTTAAACATTGGACCTTGCCAGAAGGTAGCCTAAGCACAGATACTTGCTATCCATTTAGAACAGATCACGCTAAAAGCACCAACTATTGGTTCGATAATATTCAGTTAAAGCATAATATAAATTTTGAAACGCATTTTCAGAATGCCCAGCAATCGCCTACAGAATCCACCCTTTCGTCCTGGTCATCGAGTGCGTCAGCTCACTCTGTTCCTGTAACCTGTCCATGGAACCATTATATAGAAAATGGTATAAAACATACCATACCGGTTACCATGCCATGCAAAGTATTTGATTTTATCAATATAGAGCCGCATTTTACCTATAATGAAGTATGGTATTGGCTGAATAAGGATACAAAAGGACCTATACAGGTACCAGGCTTTAATAGAATCTATACTTGCGATTTTGGTGCAGAAATAGGCACTACGTTATACTATACCCATTATTTTGAAAACGCAAGATGGGTTCAAGCGTTTCGTATCAAGACAGAACCCAGTGTTGACTTTACCTATACACCTGATTTCTCTGAAAAATATTGCAAAGTAATAGAAGATAAAGAAGGAAAAATAGAAAAAGAATATGCCTTTAAAGGACTGCGGCCCTACATAAGTTTGGCCAATCGAGCTACCTCTATCCTAAAATTTAAGCTACACAATACAGTGGAGTTAAAAGTAAAAAAAGAAACCAATCCAGAAGAAAAAGAAAAAAAAGAAACCAATCGTAAGATATATTTACTAAAAAATTTAGATTTTAAAACAAAATATGATTTTACAGAAAAAGAATTCCATCTCATAGATGGTATTGATATACACCTTGCTAGCGAGATAGAAGTGGGAAAAATAGGCAAGATTGGCTTTGATTTAACAACAAATTTTGATCCTTATCAATTTATTCAATCGTCAGAAATAAATCAAACCCGAGAAAAAAGAATAAACCAATTTGCATGGAACCATGGTCAGTATCTTGGCAAAGTGCAAGCAGCAAAATGCAAGGTAAATATAGATTTCGCACATCATTCCAGTGAGGGAAAAAAGAAACCCAAGGAACTATTAAATGATCGTGATCAGTCGACTGATAAGCTTGAAAGAAGAAAGATAGATTTTGAATTGCCTTGGAATTTTGGGTGGGAGTTTAATTGGATTTATCAAAGCCCATGGTATAAGTATAAGCAGGATAAGTCGAACAAGACGTATCAAACATTATATTCCAATCAGGACGATAAAAAGAATACCAATACAGAAAAATATGTAACTCTTAACGGCAGTATTACCTTAGTGAAAAAGTGGAAAGTAACGTTATCCACTACCTATAACTTTACGAAAAGTAAACTTGATCCATCTGCTACAGAAATTTCCATTCAAAGGGATTTACACTGTTGGCAACTTAGTTATACATGGCATCCACTAGGCGAATCGGGTAAATATGATTTTTCTTTGGGGGTTAAGGCGAATGTTTTAAAAGCATTGAAATTACCAAGAAAAAGAACGTATAATAAAGTAACTGATTTGGGCTAAATATTAGTAGGATCCAAATACTTACATTGACTCAAAAATTTTTTCAGCATTTTGTGTAGTGACGGCTGCTACTTCTGCTAAGGTTACTTGTTTGACCACTGCAAGCTTTTCGGCTATGTATGGTAAGTAGCTTGGCTCATTGGGTTTCCTTCGAAGAGGTGCTGGTGTTAAATAAGGGCTATCGGTTTCTAACACCAAATGGTTGAGATCTATAGCGGCTACTGTTGCCGCTAATCCACTTTTGACCATGGTAAGTATGCCGCCAATCCCCAGCGCAAAACCTAGGGCTATACATTTTTCTGCTTCTTGTAGATTACCTGTAAAGCAGTGAATAACCCCTTTTAGGTTGCCATCTTGTTCTTTTTCGAGTAGTTGGATAACTTCCTTAAAAGCATTTCTACAATGAATAGAGACAGGAAGATGATAGCGTTTGGCCAATGCAAGTTGAATCCTAAATGCTTCCTGTTGTGCTTCGAGGAAAGTAGTATCATGGTATAGATCTATACCAATTTCACCGACTGCTATAAAACCACCTTTATTAAGCCATTCCTCTACTAGGTATAATGGCTTGACAAAATCTTTTCTGATATAACAAGGATGGATGCCCATCATAGGTAAACAAGGATACAATGCAGCCACATCCATCATCTTTGCTATGGTTGTGGTATCTATATTGGGCATATAAATTTTTTTAATATAGTTTTTTTGTGCCCTTTCTAAAACCAGTGGTAACGCATTTTGAAGATCATATATATGTGCATGTGTGTCAATAAATTGCATAATCTATCAGTGGTTAGTGGTCATTTACTAATGTGGCTCTTTTGCCCAATTCGATCACTTCTATATGGTTGATATTTTTATTATTTATTTCAAAACGCAATAGGGTACGCATGTAATGGGAACCATGACGTCCAGCCGCACCAGGATTAATATAAAGTAGTGGAGGACGTTTTGCATCGTGCATTACCCGCAAAATATGCGAATGGCCTCCCACTAAAATATCAGGTTGTGCGTGGCTTAATTTAGCGCGTATTGCTGGCGTATACAAAGATGGATGCCCGGTTATATGCATAAGCCATACATGCAACTGTTCACATTGAAATGATTGAAATACTGGATATTTTTGTCTTATTATGGGGTCATCAATATTACCATGTACTGCTCTAAAATGGTTAAACTGATCAAATGCAGTTAGCAATTTGGCATCGCCAATATCGCCTGCATGCCATACCTCATCGCATTTTTCAAAGTGATCAAAAATTTTAGGATCTATCCATCCGTGGGTATCTGAAAATAAACCAATTTTCATGACAATATATAAGGCTATAAGGTCAAAAAACAAAACCTAAGAGACAACCAACCGATTACAATAGATCGGTAACCACTTCCGCGCATAGACTCAAGAAAGACAGATTGCGCTCAACCAATAGGTACCCAACTTACGTAGAACGGTATTTTCGTTTGAGCACTACCAGTATCAATGAACCAACCGTCAGTAATAAATTGGTGACTAGCAAGGGCTTATCAGCAGTGAGTGCGCCATAAAGCGTCCAGCTAACCGAGGCAACGGTTAGATTCAACAGCATCAACATGGAAACATCATCCACAGATTTTGTCTTGTATGACTGTATAATTTGTGGAAGAAGGGATATAACAGCTGTAAAAGAACCAATACATGCTACAATATCTAAGAAAGAAATAGAACAAAAGCGCATGGATACAATAAGAAAAGAATATTGGTACCAGGAGCGGGACTTGAACCCGCATGGCCAAAGGCCACAAGATTTTAAGTCTTGCGTGTATACCAATTTCACCATCCTGGCAAAGTTACACACCTATGGGTCCATTAAAAATAAAGATGCCATCTACTTTATCACCAACTGTAACTATAAGATATAGTGAATAGATTCTATAAACAGATATGATGAGCGAGAAACGGGACTCGAACCCGCGACCCCGACCTTGGCAAGGTCGTGCTCTACCAACTGAGCTATTCTCGCTTATAAGCTAGACAATAGTTCCAATTTACTTAAAGATTCCTTTTTTTCAAAATAGTTACGGACTTTTATCGCTAATTATTAAATCTTTTAACCATATTTTTGATCTGATTTAACTTTAATAAGGCTTCTACCGGAGTAAGAAGGTCAATATCCATACCATCTAAAAAAGCTTTCAAATCACTCAAAGTTTCATCTGGACCAAAAAGTTTTAGCTGGTATTGTTGCAGATTTTCTACTTGTGCATGGATTTTTCCACCTACTTGCGATAGGTGGGCCAATACCTCTCTGGCCCTTTCCAGAATGATAGAGGGCATACCAGCCATTTGTGCTACATGGATACCAAAACTATGCTGACTACCTCCTGGTACCAGTTTATGTAAAAATAAGATTTTTTGTTCTATTTCTTGGACCGCTACATTAAAGTTTTTAACCCTAGGAAGTGACTTTGCCAATTCATTCAATTCATGGTAATGGGTGGCAAAAAGCGTTTTAGCCTTATAACGTGGATGATGATGCAAATACTCTACCAATGCCCAGGCAATAGAAATACCATCGTAGGTACTGGTACCACGCCCGATCTCATCCATCAACACCAAACTACGATCACTAAGATTGTGCATAATGCTAGCGGTTTCGGTCATCTCCATCATAAAAGTAGACTCCCCTTGGGCCAAGTTATCCGATGCACCTACCCTTGTAAATATTTTATCTACCACACCAATTTGCGCATCAGAAGCTGGTACAAAAGAACCCATTTGTGCCATTAATACCGTTAGGGCAACTTGACGCAACAAAGCCGATTTACCAGCCATATTAGGCCCTGTAATCACTATGATTTGTTGTGATGAGGGGTCCAAATACATATCATTAGGCGTATAGGTTTTGTCTATGGGTAAGCGTTGTTCAATAACAGGATGTCGATTGTTTTTCAGATGGAGCAAAGTTCCATTATCTACCATAGGTTTGCTATAATGATATTCACAAGCTTGTTTGGCAAACGAAAGATAACAATCCAATTGTGCAATATATTTTGCATTTTCTTGAATTTGAGGAATATATTCTACCGCTTCTGCTACTAGTGCTTGATAGAGTTGTTGCTCTAGCAGTTGCGCCTCTTCACCTGCATGTAGAATTTGGGCTTCATACTGTTTTAGGGCTTCTGAGCTATATCGTTCTGCATGGGCTAAGGTTTGTTTGCGGATCCAATCCGTGGGCACTTTATTTTTATGCGCATTAGAGACTTCAAGGTAATAGCCAAATACACGGTTATAAGCAACTTTTAAAGAAGGGATATTGGTACGCTGGCTTTCCTGCTTCTGCAGTTCAACCAAGTAATCCTTACCCGTACGCATAATTTCATTCAAGCCATCCAATTTATCGTTGACATGCGGTTGAATCAGACCGCCTTGATGGGTAAGTAAGGGGGGCTGCTCTTGTAGTGTTTGGTGGATACGGTCCACCAAAGCATGACACCCATGAAGCTGCGCATTCATTTTTTGTAGCAAAGGAAATGGAATGGTTTGCAACACTGTTTGTATGGATTGCACTTGCTGCAATGCCCTTTTTAAGGCTACCATCTCCCGTGGATTCACCCTTCCAACTGCTACTTTGGAAATTAACCGCTCTAAGTCACCTATTTGTTTCAAATGGTTGACTAACAAAGTGGCTAATGGGGCATCTTTTACTAAATATTCTACTATATCGAGCCGCTCTTGAATCACAACCACCTCCTTCAGCGGAAACAACAACCATTTTTTAAGCAATCGTGCCCCCATAGGAGTAACCGTTCTATCCAATATTTCAATCAGTGCGGTTCCGCCTACTTGCTGAGGAACCAGCAGCTCTAAAGCCCTAACGGTAAATGGATCCAACCAAACATATTGATGGAACTCTAGCCGGACCATTGAACGAATGTGTTTGATTGCTTTATGTTCCGTTTCTGATAAATAATGTAAAATAACACCCGCTGCTACAATACCTGCAGAATAATCTGAGATGCCAAAACCTTTTAAAGAATGGGTTCCAAAATGGTCATTCAATAAACCATAAGCATAATCAAATTGAAAAATCCAATCTTCCAATCCATAAGTATGAAAACAATCTTGCGTAAAATTATTCCATAACGTTTGCTGTTTTTTGTTAAAAAGAATTTCAGATGGCCCCAAATGATGCAATATTTTTTGCATGTAATCAGTCGTACCTTGTGTGACAAAGAATTCTCCAGTAGAAAGATCTAAGAACGCCATCCCTAGCAATGTTTTGTCAAAAAAAATGGATGCTACGTAATTATTGGCTCTTGTATCTAAAACCGCTTCACTAAAAGAAAGACCAGGCGTAACGAGTTCAGTCACGCCTCTTTGTACAATACCCTTAGCCTGTTTAGCATCTTCTAATTGATCACAAATGGCTACACGATAACCTGCTTTTACCAATTTAGGTAGATAAACATCTAAAGCATGATGGGGGAACCCTGCTAAAGCCACACTAGCAGCTGATCCATTAGACCGCTTCGTAAGCGCAATATCTAGCACCTTACTGGCTTTAACCGCATCTTCTAAAAAGGTTTCATAAAAATCACCCACTCGAAAGAGCAACAATGCGCCGGGATACTTTTCTTTAATCGCCCAATACTGACGCATTAATGGCGTTGAATCAACCGATTTTGACATAACAATAAAATTATACCATCTAAATAGATTAAGGATCTTACATTAGGCAATTTGGTCTAAATCGATGTCCCTACAAACCAAATTTACAATAATGATTTGTTTTAAAATGGTAAAATACGAGATGGCATCTAGTTTTTTACCATTTGATTGCTTATAATAAAAGTAAGTAATCTTAATGAAGCAAAGGTAAAAGTTTTACCATAAGCCATACCGAATCGTTATCCAAAGATTACTTGTTGCTAAAAATTCAGTTGTAGCTACAAAGAAAACGTATAATATTATGAATAACCAATCAATAAAACAGATGAAAACGCTTAATGTACATACCAAACAACGTTGTTTTTTTATAAAAAGTATTACGGTTCTATCGCTATCGTTTATCTTGCAAGGTAGAAGCTGTCGGTCAGGTGGTGGAACGATGGATTATATGGTAAAAAAGATAGATGACAAACAATTTATTAAAGAAATAGGGAATAAAAAAGATATTAGTCAGGAAGATGAAGTAGGCAATAACATGCTATACGCTGCTGTAAGCAATAAAGAGCTTCAAAAAGTAGTTCTTGTGCTCAAGCGTATCGATGAAGACATTGCATCTAAACGTGATTTAGAATATAACCATAAAGATTTTCCCAACACATATTATAACAATAGCAACAAAACTGCACTTGGCCTAGCTATAGAAAAAAATTATATTGAAATCGTCAAACGGCTAGCTCAGAGCGAGCATATTGATATCAATAAAGCAAAAAAAGGCTCAACTTCACTTTTGGAAGCGCTCTTGAATAAAAAGAAAGAAATAGCTACCATTTTATTAAATGACCCTAAAACAGATATCCGTACAAAAGATGCAACTTCAGGTTCTTCCCCATTACATTTGGCAATTGAACAGAAGCTTGAAGATATAGCTTCTTTACTCATTACTAAGCTCTCTGATCAAGATTTAAAGGGAAAGAATAAAAAGGGTGACACACCGCTCCATTTGGCGATTGAACATAATCTAGATGATGTAGTACTATCGCTGGTCAAAAAATTTTCTACGATAGAAGATTTATGCGATAAGGATAAAAAAGGAAGAACCCCACTACATATGGCGGTGCGTGGCACCGATACAAATGCATTTCAAATAGTTTTTCATAGAATAGAGCATTTGTGTAACGACAAAAGTACATCCATTGGTAAACTTTTTGAGAAAGATACAAAAGGCCGCTCGGTATTTGCACGTGCTTATTTGCCAAAATATGATACACAAAGACGAGTTCGTATTTTTGAAGAAAATATGAAGCCGTTCGCATCTATCTTGTCCACTGTACACAATAATTTGACTACAACGGATTGGGAATCTATTGCTAATGAAATCAATAGCTTAGAGCAAAAAAGGACCATCAACGAGGGATATAGGGCTAAATTGCTCAAAATAGTGGATCGATATAAGCCTTTACAAAACGCAATAGGTGCATAAAACCATACAGAAAAGTAAGCCCTTTCTTTTTGTAATAGCAGCAAAAAAAGGGCCTCTGTCGCGTTTGTTTTAAAGCATGTTGGTCAATGGCTTAGTAATACTGGCTGTACACTATATTTATAGCCACATCAAAAGGGTATAAAAAAGCCAAATAATAGCTTATTAAGCCAATAAATGAATAGGGTGTTAACCATCAAAAACGAAACCAGATTTTTTATCAAGCAAAAATTACCATATGCATGGCTTTGCATAAGTTTATGTGATTTGTTGGTAAACAAAGATAGTCCCTCTTTCTGAGGCTAGCTGAATCGCCTCATGAATTTTAATAAATTTTATACAGTCATGGTTATCGAAATACCACCCTTGTTTCAATTGTACAAATGGAATAAGATGTTCTTCCGAATCAGGACTATGCTTTGGTTTAGTGACCACAAATCCTATTAAAGCATAGGTATGCTTTTCTGGGTTGCCTGGGTTGAAGCTAAGCGTTATAAATTCTGTTCCAAATAAACTAGGCTTATTAGAGCTATTATGCTGCTGATTGTTGTTAAATCTAATCACTAATCTACTGCATAATCCATGTGATACAACGCTACCAGTTTTCTCTAAATTTAGTAAATGGTCTTGTATTAAGCTACTGAAATCATTTTGTGCATATACCCCAGCAGGCGGGGTGATAGATAAGATGGTTGTTTTTAAATTTTGCAATTGGGGTGGTAAAAGATCAGACCAACCTATATTCTTAAAAATAAATGCCAAATTTTCCTTGTACAAGAAATCGGAGGATGAGCTATCACGATTAGGTTGCGTAGATTTTTTTACATTATCCTGCGGTTTATTGGATGGTTGCCTGTTTTCTGTAGGAGCAATAGGTCCGGGTTCATGCCTAGGTGCATCTCTTTGACAACCGATTGCGATTGGTAATAGGCCTATCAACCTTATCTGCATTGGGCACAACAAAACAAATTTCCATTCCATACAATAGGGTTTACTTGTACAGGTTAAAGCGCACAATATGTTTTTTTATTATCATTTTCTTGCCTGTTGCCAGCATTTACAGTAATGCCATCCAGCTATAAAGAGTTGCACGATAAAGAACCAGTGATAGCCTGCAAGATACAAAAAAGGAATGGCAATGGCAGCAGCGACCAAGCCGATGATAATACTGGCTAGATAGCCCTTATGACCAAAAAGTTTTTCTAGTATATAGCGCAACAACCAGCCACCATCTAGTGGCACAATAGGTATTAAATTCAACAGCAACCATCTACTATTTACATACATAGTTATAAAGAGCAAATACTGCAACAGATAGTTATTAAAAATATTAAATTGAAGCAACAGATAGGCCATCAGTGTCAATAATCCTTGAAAAAGGGGGCCTGCAAGGATAATTAAAAATTTTTGTTTACTTGTTAAGCGTGCGACATTGAAGCGAGTGATGCCACCAAAAGCTTGTAATACAATGTTGGGTGCTGCATCAAAAAAAAGAGCTGCTAACGCATGGCCATATTCATGTACCAATATACTTAAGGTAAAGACACTAGACCATAGCAAAACCTCTATATATTGGCCACCTACACTAGTGATGACCAACAATAAAAAGACCCAATAACTCAGCTCAATAGATACTGAAATTTTTAAAAATCTAAAACGCAAAACTATACTATATTTTAGGTGATCCACCTATAAATTAAAATTAAATAGGCAATAGTATAATAGGGCCCACTTTACTTTACCCCTTACGTAACCCATTTCTAAACGATAAGCAAGGCCTTAAAGCCACGCATAGCCTTAAGCCGCTTGCTTGCTTAAGATGTCCATAGATTGTTTTGGTCAATAGATTTTATTTTACACCCTACGAGAGATATACTTTTCTCTTCTTATAGATTGTAGATTAAAACCCATATTTTGCAACTGTTGAATACTTTCATCAATCATATATGGATTACCGCATAGGTATACCAAATCCGTCATTGGATTTAAATCAAGGCTTTCAAAAGCGGATTGTACATACCCTATATATTGATAAGGAGGTGTCTCTGCACTTGCTCTACTCAGATAGCCACGAAAGTGAAAGTGTGGATATTTTTGGGCAAAAGCAATAAAATCTTCTGCATAAAGCAGGTCACTCGCATAACGGACACCTAATAGCAAGGTTACCTTTTTATCTTCTTCTAGCCGTTCAGCAAGTGTGGGAAGCATAGAACGATAAGGTGCTACACCAGTTCCAGTAGCTACTAACAGGTAGTGATTGGGTTCTTCTGCTTCTTGAAGGATAAGCCTACCTTTAGGTCCGACACAATCTAATAGATCTCCGCTTTTTAGATTAAAGAGGATGTTAGTCGCAAAACCGCCCTGAACAGGCGCTATTGCAATGTCCAATTGGTTGGTTTGCGAAGGGCTATTGGCTAAGCTATAACTACGTGGCACTATTTTTCCAGAGGGGTGCGGCAATAAAAAAGTAATAAATTGACCTGGTACAAATGGGAAAGGTAGTTTATCCAAACGTCTAAAAGACAACTCTGCTACACTAGGTGTAAGCATTTTAGAAGCTATAAACTCAACTTTAAATTGATTTTGTTCCATTTTTTATAATACCTGTCAAATTTTTGCTGCTTTATTTGGGTAGCGCTTCAATGTTTACCCCAAATCTAAAAAAAATTAATCATCCGTCGAAACTTTTTATGATAACCCAAATGACAATCCTGAGGTATACATTTGTATACGGTTCTGTCGCGTCTATTCCAAACAAAAATTAAATTAACGTCAATTCTGGATTAGAATATTTTTTAATATGATAATCATTCATAAGAAATTTAATAGAATTTATTTATAAACAGTTGTATAAAGAATATTTTTATATAAATTATTATGGTTATCAAGTTTTTATGTTATAAATTACTTTATAAAAGTAGGTAAAACAGCTAATTGTTTAGTAAAAATACGATTCTAACACTTTTATAAATCAAGTAAATAAATAAAGAGTTCAGGGTTAAAATATTCTTGATTGAAAACCTATGTAAAAATTTCTATCTTATTGCGCTATCTTTAACAAGTGGATCACATTGCATGTAATCCTTGCATCAAACCTATTAATCCAGCTTGTACATGTAGTAAGCATTACAGATCACCCCTGTTTGGACAATGTTTGATATTATTGGTATAAAGTGACATATGGTAACACTCTATAAACCTCTTTTAATAGTAGGGGCTTTTTTAGTATTGACCTTAGTAGTAGGACTAGCTAGTAAGCCAGCAACCACATTTCGGGAATATGCTGTGGGCAACAAACAATTTTCTACGGTTAAGTTGATGGCAATGCTACTGTCTACTTTTTTTTCGGGGGAATGGATCATATTGCTTACAATGCATACTAGTCTTTCCCTATTGATTATAGGGCTTACCAGTAGTATCACTTTTTGGATGATTAGCCTGATCTGGATACGTATGGTCCCATTTATCCAGCATCTTTCTATTGCAGAAACGATAGGTAGCGTATATGGAAAGTATCCAAGAGTTATTACTGCTCTATTAAGTACTATTGATGCGGTTGGTGTCGTGGCCATCCAAATTAAAGTAATGTCCTCCATGATCAGCATCTGTATCGATATTGATAATCGTACCATAACTGTATTGGCAGCTTTAGTGCTTATTGCTTACACTACTTTTGGGAGCATCCGTGGGGTTACGAATAGAGATCTACTGCAATTTATAACCTTTACCGCCATTATTTTATTGATTACTAGGCTTATGTATCTAAAAACAGGTAAATCGGTTTTAGAAACTATATCGTTCTTACAAAAGCAAGAAAAATTTACATTTAGTAGCCTGCTCCATCCGCCTATTAAAATATTATGTTTAGTTATATGTTTTTCATCTAGCCTTTTAGAAAGTACTAGTCCCCCAATTATGCAGAGCACCTACATATGTGCTAGTCCTATGCAAGTCAAAAAAGTTTTTCTATATAACAGTCTTCTGAGTCTAGGTATAACATTTTTCATATGCTCAATTAGCTTATTGGTTTTTGTAAACGATCCAACCTTGTCAGCAGCAGCCGTTTGGAATTATATAATAGCTGATATGTCACCTTTTCTAAAAACATGTATTGTCATTTGTATAATAGGGGCAGCCACCTGCACAGCTGATTCTTATTTGCACATGGCTGGTATTATGATTGGTTACGATTTGACAAAAAGTATTCGAGCTATAAAGCCTTCCGATAAGCTTCAAATCCGGGTAGCTAAAGTAGCTGCAGCAATGGTCACCTTATTGGCCGTTGTATTAGCTATACATTACAATAATAATGACCTATATGAAGCAATAGTTTCTATTAGAACTATTGCTACTGATTTGTATCTATATATAGTGCCTGCCCCCTTTATCTTAGCTATTTTTGGCTTTCGGGGTACTTCCCGTACGGTTTTGATGGGAATAGCTACAGCTATATTGACTAGATTACTTTGTAAAAGATTGTGTTTAACACTTTCTATAGGAATTGATTTGGTTCACGTAACGGCCAATGGGCTAGGCATGATGGCCGCACATTATCTACTTCCACAACCAACAGGTACGGGGTGGATGCCGCTGAATAATCAACAAAAAAGACTAAAACAACTTACCAGAGCCTTTAAAAGGTATAAAAAAGGTTAGCGTTAGAATAGTAGCATCCTATATGGTAGCCTCCCCACATCTCTAGTAATATTAAACAAGTAGACAATGTTATGCAAAAAGTCCGATTATCCAACGCTACCTTCCAGCGTAAGCGCCAATAATTTTTGTGCTTCTACTGCAAACTCCATAGGCAACTGATTGAGTACTTCTTTGCAATAACCATTGACAATAAGTGCAATAGCAGTTTCATGATCGATACCACGTTGATTACAATAAAAAAGTTGATCCTCACTAATTTTAGATGTCGTGGCTTCATGTGCGACTTGGCCAGTTGGATGGCTTACTGCTATATAAGGAAAAGTATGGGCACCACAGCTATTACCAATTAACAAAGAATCACACTGAGAAAAATTAGTGGCATGTACTGCTCCAGGGGCGATCTTGACCAAACCTCTATAGCTATTATTGGATTGACCAGCGGCAATACCTTTGGCTACAATCCGACTCTTAGTATGTTTACCCAAGTGGATCATTTTCGTACCTGTATCTGCTTGCTGTCTGTTTTTGGTTACTGCTACAGAATAAAATTCACCTACTGAATGGTCGCCCATTAAAATGCAACTTGGATACTTCCAAGTAATGGCTGAACCGGTTTCTACTTGCGTCCATGAAATTTTAGCGTACGCGCCAGCACAAAGGCCTCGCTTGGTTACAAAATTATAGACACCACCTACGCCATCTTTATTGCCTGGATACCAATTTTGTACTGTAGCATATCTTACATGCGCACCTCTTGCAGCATAAATCTCTACTACAGCGGCATGTAATTGATGTTCATCCCGCATAGGTGCTGTACACCCCTCTAAATAGCTAACATAGGCATCTTCTTCTGCGACAATCAAGGTGCGTTCAAATTGACCGGTATTAGTGGCATTGATGCGAAAATAGGTAGAAAGTTCCATAGGGCAATGGACCCCCTTAGGAATGTAGCAAAAGGAACCATCACTAAAGACAGCAGTATTAAGGGCAGAAAAATAATTATCGGTCATAGGGACTACTTTACCCAAATATTTTTCAACCAAATCAGGATGTTGCTGAACCGCTTCACTAAAAGAACAAAAAATAATGCCTAGCTTGTTTAATGTATCTTTAAAAGTCGTGGCCACGGAAACACTATCTAGCACCACATCCATCGCTACACCCGTTAGTCTTTTTTGCTCCTCTAACGAAATGCCCAACCGCTTAAAAGTAGCCAAAAGTTCTGGATCAGCCTCTTCTAAACTGTTTAACTGTACCGTTTGTTTGGGTGCTGCGTAATAAATAATATTTTGGTAATCTATAGGTGGATAGACAATTTTTGCCCAGGTAGGCTCTTTTAATTTAGACCAATGATAAAAAGCTTCTAAACGGCGTTTGAGCAACCACGCTGGCTCTTTTTTTTTCTCAGCAATAAGGCGAATGGTAGCTTCCGTTAAGCCTTTGGGAATGGTATCTACAGGAATATTGCTTTCAAATCCATATGGATAATCAGATGCATGAATAATATCTTGTATATCTTCTTTTGCCATAATTGTTCTAGATAGATGCTATTTATAGAAAATAAGAACGAAAACCTTAGTATTGACCCAATCATCAATCAATTTTCAATGTATCTGTTTAGCTTTCTAACTGCGCTGCCTAAAAATAGAGAAAGATAGTTCTTGTCAAAAGTCGCAACTAAAAAGACTACTGAGCGCTTTTAATTTGTTTCTATTTGCGCTGTATATTGTAGCGCCTGCTGGGCAGCCATTTGTTCAGCACATTTTTTAGTTCTACCCGTCCCCTCTCCCATAACTTTTTCACCTATCAGCACCTGAGCAGTAAATTCTTTATAGTGTTCACATTGTTTCTCTTCAAGAATTTTGAAAACTACTTGAAGGTGATGTTTGTGTGCCCATTGAATGATCTTACTTTTAAAATTGGTATCATGTTCTATCAGCTCTTTTAGACTTATATAATTGACTATTAAATAATCAATAACAAACTTTTGGCAACGCTCATAGCCATGATCTAAATAAACGGCACCAATAAAAGCCTCTAAGGCATTGCCATACATAAATTTATGGCGACTTGGGTTTACCAGATTGGTATCATAATGCAACAGCTTATCTAAATGTATTTTACGTGCCAACCCATTTAAAGCATCCCTATTGACCAACCTTGACCGTATGTCTGTTAAAAAACCTTCCTCTTTTAATGGATATTTTTTGAAGAGATAGTCTGCAACAATAGCAGATAATATAGCATCACCTAGAAATTCAAGTCGTTCATTGGAAGTATGTCCTTCTTCTATAGAACTATGCTGAAGGGCTACCTTATATAAAGCCAGATTTATAGGCATCATTCCGGTAACTGCTCTTATAAAAGAGACCAACTGTTGGGTAGCAGGATTTTGCTTTATAAAAATATACTGGAATAAATTTAGGAATCTTCGCATTTTTTGAAGATTATAGAAACGTTATGTCCACCAAAACCAAAGGCATTGTTTTGGGCAAATAATATGGTTCTTTTTACTGGATGATTTAAAGTTAGATTGATCCGTGGATCAATGGCTTCATCTAATATTTTATGATTAATGGTTGGGGGAACGACTTGATGTAACAAGGCCAAAACAGTAGCAATAGACTCTATCGCCCCTGCCGCACCCAATAAGTGACCCGTCATGGACTTAGTCGAACTAATGTTAAGCTTATAAGCATGGGTACCAAATACATGTTGAATAGCCTCCACCTCATTGAGATCACCTAATGGAGTGCTGGTCCCATGGGCATTAATGTAATCTATACCATCTGGTGTAATTTGGGCACTGGTGAAAGCACGTTGCAATGCTAAAATGACCCCTCCTGTATCTGGCGCGGTAATGTGATGGGCATCTGCAGACATACCTACACCTACTAATTCGGCATAAATTTTAGCATTTCTTTTTTGGGCATGGGTATAAGATTCAAGAATCAAAGCACCTGCTCCCTCTCCCATCACAAAACCATCTCTGGTCTGATCAAAAGGACGTGAAGCAGTTAAGTAGTCTTCATTGCGTTGCGAGAGCGCTTTTAATGCATTAAATCCAGCGATGCCTATTTGAATAATAGGCGCTTCTGAACCGCCTGCTACCACTACATCTGCATCCCCTAGTTTAATCAATTGAAAAGCAGCTACTATAGCGTTTACTGCAGAAGCACATGCTGCAACTGTAGCAAAGTTAGGCCCCTTAAAACCATATTTAATAGATAAATGACCAGAGGGAATATCCGGTATAATTTTAGGAATAAAAAAAGGATTGATTTTAGGGTCCATACCACTAGCCGCAAAACCTAAAACGGTTGCTTCTGTAGTACCTAAACCACCTATACCAGAGCCCCACACAACCCCTACACGCTCTTTATCTACCAAAGGAGTGATTAATCCAGCATCTTGTATGGCTTCATCTCCAGCTACCATAGCATACTGGGCAAATGGATCCATTCGCCTTGCATCTTTTGCATCAAGATGATTATGAGGATCATACCCTTTTAAGGTACAAGCAAACTTTGTTTTATGTTTAGTTGTATCAAAGCTAGTGATAAGCGCTGCGCCACTTTGACCAGAAACTAGGCCATCCCAATATGCCTTAACATTGTTGCCAATTGGGGTAAGGGCACCCAATCCTGTAACCACTACTCTTGTGGAGGACATAGAAAAATCAACTAAGCCTTACGTTTGGATAAGATTTCTTCTAAATAATCTACAACACTACCAACTGTTTGCAGATGGGTCGCTTCATCATCCTGAATCTGTACATCAAACTCTCTTTCAAGTTCCATAACCAATTCTACTTGATCTAGGGAATCAGCACCCAGGTTATTTACAAAATGAGCAGTAGGCAATACTTCTTGCGCTGAAACATTTAATTTATCCACTACAACGGCTACTACTTTAGCCATAATATCTTCTTTATCCATTTAATTAACTGTTTTGTAACTTGATGAAAATGAATTTGATTATTAAAATTACTATGCCACTACTGGTTGCGTAAGGCAATACATAAAGAAAAATTTAAACAACTATTATAAATGAGCAGCCAATTTTTTTAGCCGGTCTGCTTGCCAATTAGTAAATTTTTGATTGGCTTGCTCTTGGGTGATGGCGCCTTTCATAACACCTATCTGAAGATGCTTTTTAAGCATAATACCCTGCTTGGATAAAAGTGTTTTTACTGTATCGGTAGGTTGCGCACCTTGAAAAAGCCACTTTAATGCACTGGCCTCATTAAGCTTAACGGTTGCAGGCGCTGCATTGGGATTATAGTTCCCAATTTTTTCTATAAAACGACCATCCCGTGGTGATCTTGCATCTGCTACAACGATATCATATTCTGCTAAATGTCTTCTACCACATCTAGCCAATCTTATTTTTACAGCCATAGTATTGCCTTTCTAGCGAATCTCGTTCGCAAATGGTTAATAAATTATTTTTTACTTGTTAACAAAACCTCTATGTAAGAATGGACTAGATACTATCCACCGAAACAATAGAACGCAGGTCCTTGTTTTTTTTAAAGACGACTACACCATTGGTTAAGGCAAATAGAGTATGGTCCCTACCTAACCCAACATTTTTACCAGGATAATAACGAGTACCTCTTTGTCGAACAAGGATATGGCCAGCTATTACGCTTTCTCCACCATATTTTTTTATGCCGAGCCGTTTACTTTCTGAATCTCTTCCGTTACGAGAGCTACCTGCCCCCTTCTTATGTGCCATAGGATTATATTACTTTACAATGTCTTCAATAACAATTTTGGTATGCTCTTGACGATGGCCGCGCTTAACTTTATATCCATTTCGTCTTTTTTTCTTAAAAACGATAATTTTATCTCCTTTGGTATGTTCCAATACCTTTGCCTTAACAGTTACTTTATTTAGTATAGGTGCACCAACTACCACTGCTCCTTCCCCGTCATCTAAAAGGAGCACTTTATCAAAAGTAAGCAAAGCACCTACTTCACTTTGCAATTTAGGGGTATAAAGCCACTGCTCTTTGGAAACTTTAAATTGGGATCCAGCTATTTCTACAATTGCATACATATATTTCTATAGGCTAAAAGAATAATATTTTTTCTACTACTAGAAAGAATAAAGCTCAACAAAGTTAAGCTTTATTCTATAAAATAAAAAATGGCCAACCGATATTATTTTTATGCTTGTTTTTTACAGCTCATTTTTTTGTTGAATAGATTTAACCATCTCAAAAGGCTTTTCTAGTTTGTTTGTTCTTCTAGGTTGCCTAACAATATAGTGTACAAGGATGATAACTAGCCCATTCATCAACATACAAGGTACGTGGCCACTAGTTGTATGCAGTATAGGCGCGATCGATTTTTGCCAAGCCAACATAGATAGTAATCCAGTAGACATGCCTATTAAGGCAACAGAGGAAGAAGCACGGAACCCTAAAACAGCTAAAATAAATGGAGCCACACTATACCTCCTCTAAAGTATCTATAGCGTACCTTTCGTTTTATTCCGATTGTTGCAACCGTGAAAAGTCAAAAGTATCTAAATATTGCGTTGTAAAGCGGCCTTCCTGAAAGGCTTCATCTTCTAGCAAAGCAGAATGAAAAGGTATGTTGGTTTGAATGCCCTCTATAACCAACTCTTCCAAGGCACGCCTCATTTTGGCAATGGCATCCACTCTAGTATCGGCATGGACAATAAGCTTTGCAATCATGGAATCATAGTAAGGGGGCACTACATAACCGGCATAAATATGGCTTGCAATGGTTATACCCAGCCCCCCAGGAAAATGCATATGGGTAATTTTTCCAGGAGATGGACGAAAGCCATTAAAGGGATCTTCTGCATTAATACGGAGCTCTATGGCATGACCTTGTGGATAAAGGTTGGATCTATTCAGTGGTTGGCCAGCGGCTACTTCGATTTGTGTTTTTAGTAGATTAAAACCGGTAACTGCTTCTGTAACGAGATATTCTACCTGAATGCGGGTATTCATCTCCATAAAGTAAAAGTTTTGGTACTTGTCTACTAAAAATTCCATGGTACCAACGCCTTCATACCCTATAGCCGATACGCCTTTTATAGCCGCATCGGTTATTTTTGCCCGTAACGGTTCGGTGACAAAGGGAGAAGGAGATTCTTCAACCAGTTTCTGATGTCTACGCTGAATGGAACAATCTCGTTCAGATAGATGAATGACTTTACCATATTGATCGGCAACAATTTGTATTTCAATATGACGTGGTTCTTCTATATATTTTTCCAAATAAAGCCCCTCTTTACCAAAAGAGGCAATGGCCTCTTGCCTAGCCTCTACCCATTTTTGCTGAAATTGTTCCGGAGCATCCACCAACTTAATGCCTTTCCCTCCCCCTCCTGCGGTTGCTTTTAGCAATACAGGAAAGCCTATTTCATGGGCCAAACGAATGCCTTCTTCAACTGATCTGAGCAAACCATTGGAACCAGGAATAGTAGGCACACCAGCAGCCTGCATGGTTGCTTTTGCAGTAGATTTATCACCCATTTTACCAATTGCGCTATCGGAAGGACCTATAAACTTAATGCCATATTCTGCACAAATAGCTGCAAAACTAGCATGCTCAGATAAAAAACCATAACCTGGATGAATGGCATGGGCATTGGTTACTTCAGCAGCGGCAATAATGGATGGAATAGAGAGATAAGATAGGTGGCTTGCAGGTGGGCCAATACAGACTGATTCATCTGCAAAACGGACATGCAGACTATCTTTATCTGCAGTAGAATGGACGGCAACAGTTTTAATGCCCATTTCTTTGCAAACCCGAATGATGGTTAAGGCAATTTCTCCACGATTGGCAATCAATATTTTTTGAAACATAGCATATCAAACTGGTTAAGTAAAGCAGCATTTCTTATTTATTCGGTCACGGGCTCTACTAAAAAAAGCGGTTGATCGTATTCTACAGGAGAGATATCATCAACTAATATTTGAATAATCTTTCCAGTAACCTCTGATTCTATTTCATTGTAGAGCTTCATAGCTTCTATAATACAGAGCTTGGTCCCCTTTACAACTGGATCTCCTTCTTTTACAAAGGGAGCTTCTTCAGGACTTGGTGATCGGTAAAAAGTACCAATCATCGGCGACTTAATGGTCACATAATTGGCTGCAAGTTTATTTTCTTGTAGCATTGGGACCACTTGCGTAGGGGAGGGAAGGCCATTAGAAGCAAGGGATGCAACCTGTTGGGGAATGGCATTACTTCTTTTAACATGGATTTTAATGGCTTCTGTTTCAATATGGACTTCTTCTAACCCTGATTGGGTAATAAAGTCAATCAGTTCTTGAATTTCTGTAGTTTTCATACTTACTTTTTCTGCTCGTTTACACGCTCCATATAAAGACCTGTACGGGTATCTATCTTTACACAGTCTTCATTGTTAATAAATAGAGGTACCCTAATCTCTGCGCCGGTTTCTAGAGTAGCTGGCTTTAATGTTTTCGTAGCGGTATCCCCTCTAAGACCCGGCTCTGTATAGGTAATCCGCAATACCACAGATGGAGGCAATGCACACTTTAATACTTGATTTGCATCATCATGGTAAACAATTTCTACATGCTGGCCTTCTCTTAAGAATTGGGGGGTATGGATGAAGGATGGAGCAATGGTCAGTTGCTCAAAAGTCTCGGTATGCATAAAGGTATACCCTGAAGCATCCTTATAAAGAAATTGATAAGGCCTACGCTCAATCCGTGCTGTATGGATTTTTACACCTGCATTAAACGTATGATCAATTTGCCTTTCTTTTGTTAAACTTTTTAGTTTGGTTCTAACAAAGGCAGCACCTTTCCCTGGCTTGACATGTTGAAATTCGACAACGCTATAAATATCATTGTTTAATACAATACAAAGACCATTTTTAATATCACTTGTGTTTGCCATACTATTTCGTCTAAACCTATTGGTGATCTTTATAAGATATAAACTTTTACTTTACTATATACCAACAAACTTGATTAAATAGGTTACAAACCGTCATACCCCCAGACTATATACATGGCACCCCAAGTAAATCCTCCTCCAAAAACGGTTACAATCAACTTATCACCTTTTTTGAGTTTTTGTTCGTAATCCCATAAACAAAGGGGAATAGTTGCAGCAGTTGTATTGCCATACTTATGAATATTCAACATAACTTTTTCCATAGGAATGGCTACACGATCGGCTACAAGTTTCAAGATGCGCTGATTGGCTTGATGTGGAACGAGATAGGTAATATCTGCTGGGGTAAGCTTATGACGGGCCATCATTTCTATAACTACTTCTGACATAGCTGTAACAGCAGCCTTAAATACCGTTTGCCCATCTTGGTAAATATAATGTGCATTGGCTGATACGGTTTCATGTGAAGCAGGTAATTTACTACCGCCTGCTTTTTGATAAAGAAAATCTTGACCGATGCCATCTGTTTTACAGATGGTATCTACAATCCCACAACCACTCTCTGGCGCATGGGCTGTTACCAGTACGGCACCCGCACCATCGCCAAAAAGAATACAAGTAGCTCTATCTGTATAATTGGTAATGGAAGACATTTTATCTGCCCCTACGACAACCACTTTTTTAGCCCTACCTGAAGCAATAAACTGAGCAGCTGTATCTAGCCCATAAAGAAAACCAGAACAAGCAGCTTGTAGATCATAACTAAAAGCACGGGTAGCGCCCACTGCATGGGCAATAATATTAGCGGTAGCAGGCGTAATCATATCTGGGGTAATGGTAGCACATATAAGGAGGTCTACTGTTTCAGGATCGGTCGCTGTTTTCTGGAGCAAATCTTTTACGGCTTGTATGGCCATGACTGAGGTACCCAGCCCTTCTCCTTTTAAGATCCTCCTTTCTTGAATACCGGTCCTAGTGGTGATCCATTGGTCATTGGTATTTACGATCTGCTCCAACGCACTGTTGGTCAACACATGATCTGGAAGATAGCCAGATACGCCTGCAATGGCAGCACGATTTATTATTTTCATTTATTGAGCAGATTGGGGTAATTGTTTTATAGACTTTTCCTAAGTCAGTAATAGTATAGGGGACAACTGAACCATCTGCAAAGAGCTTATTAAGGTATTGCACGATGCATTACCACCCTTCCTTTATAATACATTTTACCTTCATGCCAAAAGGCACGATGAGGAGTATGTACTACACCAGTAACGGGACAAACCACTAACGGAGGCATCGCAAGTTTAACATGTGTCCTTCTTTTATCTCTTCTGGAAGCGGATGATCTTTTCTTTGGCTGTGCCATGTTTTTAGATTTTTTTATTTAAAATTTTTCCCAAGGAATAGAGCTGCTTACGCCAATCTATCCCTTCTAGGACGTAACAGATGGATAAATTTACGAATAATTTTACCAGATAGAAAATTATTATGCAAATGGCATAAAGCAGCATTAAATGGCGCTAGATATTTTTAAGATAAACTGAAGTATAGTTCTTACAGCATAAAAATCTGTAGCACTTTATTGTAGCCATTAAATGGCTGTTACCTAAAAGTGATTAGTTCATTACCATTTTTGAAATAAGGAAACAACAAATGCATGGGGATCAAAAACCCTTAAGTCTTCCACTTTTTCGCCTACACCAATATATTTAATTGGAATGGAAAACTGATCTGCTATACCCAGCACCATCCCTCCTTTAGATGTGCCATCTAATTTGGTCACCACGATACCGGTTACTGCTACAGCAGCTGTAAAAGCTTCTGCTTGCAAAAAAGCATTTTGTCCATTTGTACCATCCAAGACCAACCACACCTCTTGTGGCGCACCGGGAAGACATTTTTGAATGGTCCGCTTAATTTTAGCCAGCTCATTGATAAGGTGCACTTTTGTATGTAATCGGCCAGCGGTATCTATAATGGCTACATCTATATGATTGCGTATACCCTGCTGCACGGTCTCATGTGCCACTGAGGAGGGATCTGATTGCATGGGACGTGCTACTACTGCTGCACCTACACGATTACCCCAAATCATCAGTTGTTCTATAGCTGCTGCACGAAAAGTATCTGCAGCACCTAGTATAACCTTGTTCCCTTGGCTAATAAACTGTGCAGCTAGTTTAGCAATAGTAGTAGTTTTACCTACACCATTGACCCCCACTATCAGTATAACATGGGGACGAACAGATGGAGTAGTGGCGATAGGATCGCTCTTCGAGCTAGGTAAAGCATATAAAAGTTGCTCCGTCTCAGATTGTAAAATCTGGTCTAGTTCACCTGTAGTAAGGTATTTATCCCGTGCTACACGCTGCTCTATAGCATTGATAATTTTAATGGTAGTGGGTACGCCAACATCTGAACCAATCAATAATTCTTCCAATCTATCCAATACATCACTGTCAATTGTAGACCTTCCAGCCACAATCTTAGAGAGCTTACTCCAAAAAGAATGACGCGTTTTAGTCAGTTTTTCTGCTAAGTGTGCTTTAGGGGGGGGCGGCTTAGAAAAAAAATTGAAAATACCCATAGCAAGCAACTTATTTTTTTATCTATTATACGGATCTACTATTGGATTTGGAAATATATACAGATAAAAGGACTTATCTTACAACTGGTTTAACTTTTATACTATGGCTTTTTGTTATTCAGACCATTCAGGCTAAAAATCTAGAAAATGGCTTTAAACAATCTACGCTGATGGCGATTGTATTGCTATTTTTAAATAGTTGGATGCTCGATAACAAATATGATAGCAAAACTAGAAAAAAAACCACCTTTCAAACCATAAAGACGATAGGCAATGGTTATATTTTGCTAGATACCATCTCTTTTATCAATTCAGAAGGGACAATCTTACTGCGAAAAGTATAAGCACCTGTCTTTGTTGATTTTTTTACTTGAATCAACTTGGTTAACTTAACGGTATCTCCCTTAGCAAGGGTAGCTACTACTTTCTTTGCCATAATATATACAATGCTTATTTGATTTCTTTGTGAAGTGTATGACGCTTCAATATAGGATTATATTTTTTTAACTCCATTCGTGCAGTAGTAGTCGTTCTATTTTTTCCCGTACAGTAGCGAGATATACCAGGAATACCACTACTTTTGTGCTCTGTACACTCTAAAATTACTTGAACCCTACCGCTTTTTTTTTTTGCCATTTTACTTTGCTACTTTTTTATCAAGTTTCACGTGGTTTTTATTTAGACCAACCAATGGTATTGCTTGGATAAGGTTCCCTTCTGTTTGGCTTCCTTTAGCACTGCATAAATGCCTTTCTTATTGATGGTACGGATCACAGAAGTGCAAACCTTCAATGGAATCCAAATATTCTCTTCCGGAATATAAAAACGCTTATTTTGCAAATTCGGATAAAACCACCTTTTGGTTTTGTTATTTGCATGGGATACATTATTTCCTACAATTGGTTTTTTACCTGTTATATCACAAATCCTTGCCATTTTCTATATGCTTTAATACAGGTACAAATATAATATAACTTAGCACATTATTCAAACCCTTGAGCCATTAAAACTAAATAGGAATAAAAAATTTATCGAATGAACGCAGCGCTACAAGATTAACTTATCTTGCTTAAAATAGATTTACCGCTTTTTGTACGATCCCACGCCTAAAGGACTACATAAAATCAGACTATAATAACATGATATGTTTATTATTTTATAAATTGCTGGAGATATACTATCTTTGATGCTTTAAATTTTTTAACTTTTTAACTTGAACGATAAATAAAATCATTATAAGTTGGTATCAAAAGAATCCATATTTCATTCTTCATTTATTACTTTGTATGTACCTATTGTAGGTACCTAACGATGAATTTTAACCAAACAGTATATAACGTGATGCAACCTTAAACTATCCACGCAACGGGTAACGCTATTTCAATTTTAAACTTATTTATTATTGTTCAACCTAAAACAGGTGCTATACCTATAAAAATTAATGGCAGAAAAACCTACATTTGATCATCTTTTTATGTCATTGGCGATTCAATTGGCTAAACGCTCACACTGTGTTAAAAAAAAAGTAGGCGTTGTTTTAACAAAAGAGACCCGTATTATTTCTACAGGATACAATGGCCCTCCACCGGGTACCTATAATTGCGATGAAATATGGCCGAAAACAGGTTGCACTAGAAGTATAAAAGGAGGATGTGCTTTATCTATCCATGCAGAACAAAATGCTATTCTTTATGCATTAACCCATCATATAAATATAAAAGATGGTGTGCTGTACACGACGCTTTCGCCCTGTCTACCTTGTGCCCGCATAATATTTAGTGTAGGCATTAAAAGGGTGGTATACAAAGATTCTTATGCAGCCTATAAAAACTTAGATTATGAAGAGGGATTAAATTTTTTAACTGAGTTCGGTATCATAGCAGACCCATATCACCCATAGATCCTTTACCCATTACATAAGCCCAATGGCCCCAATACACGAAGATGCTTTCTTTATGGAAGCAGCCCTGCAAGAGGCTACGCATGCAGCTACAATTGGAGAAGTGCCCGTTGGAGCGGTAATCGTAGCAGAACATCAAATTATTGCACGTGCCCATAACCAAGTAGAACAACTTAAAGACCCAACCGCCCATGCAGAACTATTGGCGATTACAGCTGCTGCCCATTACTTCAATAGCAAATACCTTCCCAGTTGTACACTATATGTTACGCTAGAGCCCTGTATAATGTGTGGTGGCGCACTTTACTGGTCTCAAATAAAACGACTTGTTTTTGGCGCCAGTGACCCAAAAAGAGGCTACCAAAGCTGCTCTGCCCCTATTCTACACCCTCAAACCACCATACACCGAAATATTTTAGCGGAAGCAAGTAAAGAATTACTGATTTGTTTTTTTAAAAAGCTAAGAAACACTATATTGTAGCGGATAGAACTAATTATTATAATTTTAGATGCTTATGATTTTTACACTTCCTTCTTTGCCTTATGCCTACAATGGATTGGAACCTTATATAGATGCCCAAACCATGGAAATCCACCATACCAAACATCATGGAACGTATGTAGATAGACTCAATCAAGCAGTAGCCGGTACCGCAATAGCTACCGCAAAAGGAACCGAAATATCAGTATTAACCCATCTGCTAAAAGATATCAGCGCCTACCATACTACTATACGGAATAACGCTGGTGGCCATTTTAACCATCTATTTTTCTGGAATAGCCTCACACCACATGCTTCCCCAAAACCTGGAACAGACTTACTAGACAGGTTAAAAAAATCATTTGGCAGCTTTGAAGGATTCCAAGAAGCCTTTTCAACAGCATCTGCTACCCACTTTGGTGCTGGATGGACCTGGTTAACGGTAGCCAAGAAAGACGGTAGTTTATTTATTTCTACAACTGATAAGCAAGATAATCCACTTATGAATACCCTTCCTATTCAAGAACAAGGTATCCCTATTTTAGGGCTAGATCTATGGGAACATGCCTACTACCTAAGCTATCAAAACAGACGCTCAGCCTATATACAAGCTTTTTGGAAAATGGTTCACTGGAAGGTTGTCGAAGACAGGTATATAGAAGCCACAAAATAAAAAGCTCTATTATCTTCGTTGTAGATCGACTTATAGCTTTAGGTTTGCACGCAATTTATTCCCTTTAACTGTAAGCATTATTAAAAAATTTCTTGTTGTATTTCCATCCTTTTTGAAATTTTCATCTTCATTCAGAAAAAATAGCGGTTCAATTTAAATCAGATTATGAAACAAAGAGAAAAAAAATTTATACAACACAACGTCCCACAGTCTATTTTTATATTGGCCATATTGGTAATAGGGTTACTTTTCTATTATAACAAAGAAAAAAGTATAATGCCCATTTCTGAGAAACGTTTTGAAGAAATGATGCTGAACCAGGAGGTTAAATCGGTTACTTTAATCACCAATCAGCATCTAGTGGAAGTAGTACTCAAAGAAGACGCATTACGCAAACCCCGTTACCAACAAGAATTAGCAGGACGACCTTCTTGGAAAAACAGCAGGCAATTGGTCTACACGCTTAGAATACCCAATTTTGACATTTTTGATAAAAAATTTGGCGCGATAGAAGCAAAAATAGATCCTGAAGCTAGAATAGGTTACAGCTGTCAAGAACGTTCAGAGCCTACTAGTTTTATCAATTGGTCCTTTTTATTGACGCTATTTGTTATTTACTGGTTTTTTATTCGTAAGCCAGGCAGTGGTATGGCAGGTCCTGGTACACAGCTTTTTAATATGAATACATTAAAAGCAACCATCTTTGATAAAAACAATCAGTTAAAAGTTACTTTCCAAGATGTAGCTGGCATGAAAGAGGCGAAAGAAGAGGTAAAAGAAGTAGTAGACTTTTTGAAAATGCCTGATAAATTTACGCTGCTTGGTGGAAAAATCCCCAAAGGGGTATTGCTAGTAGGTCCTCCAGGAACGGGTAAAACCTTGCTGGCCAAAGCGGTCGCTGGTGAAGCCGGTGTACCGGTTATTTGTCTTTCTGGATCAGATTTTGTCGAAATGTTTGTGGGGATAGGTGCAGCACGTGTCCGTGACCTATTTAAAAAAGCAAAGGAAAAAGCACCATGTATTATTTTTATCGATGAAATCGATGCAGTAGGTAGGACACGAGGCAAAGCCAATATGCCGGGGGTGAATGATGAACGTGAAAATACTTTAAACTCACTCTTGGTAGAAATGGATGGGGTATCAACCAATTCTGGGGTGATTGTAATAGCTGCCACCAATAGACCAGAAGTACTAGATCCTGCACTGCTGCGACCAGGAAGATTTGATCGTCAGGTTAGTATAGATAACCCAGATGTAGTAGACAGGGAGGCGATTATACGATGCCATAGCAAAAGACTAAAGCTGGAAAGGCATATACGGATTAAACAACTTGCCGAACAAACACCTGGATTCTCTGGAGCGGATCTCTCTAACATGTGTAATGAGGCAGCTTTAATAGCCGCTAGGAAAAATAGGAAATTTGTAACCATAAGCGACTTTCATGCAGCTATAGATCGCATTATTGGTGGGTTAGAGAAAAAAAATAAGCTAATTTCTGCAGAAGAGAAAAAAATAGTAGCCTACCACGAAGCCGGTCATGCGATTGCTGGATGGTTTCTAGAACATGCACATCCACTGGTGAAAGTAAGTATTGTACCACGTGGTATCGCTGCATTGGGCTATGCGCAGTATTTGCCAAAAGAGCAATTTATCTATCAAGAGAATCAATTATTAGATGAGTTGGCCATGGCGCTGGGAGGAAGAGCAGCTGAGGAACTTATTTTTGGAAAAATTTCAACAGGTGCGGTAAATGATTTGGAACGTACTACTAAATTAGCCTATAGCATGGTTACCGTCTATGGGATGAACCCTAAAGTAGGTCACCTCTCTTTTCACAACTCCAAACAAGTAGATTATACTTTTACCAAGCCTTACTCAGAAAAAACAGCTCATACCATAGATGAGGAAGTCAAAGCGATCATAGATGGTGCATATGAACGGGTAAAAACGTTGCTCAGAGAAAAAATGGACCAACTAACGCTTTTGGCTGAGGCTTTACTGGTAAGAGAAACTATATTTAAGTCAGATTTAGAACGTTTGATAGGCAAACGCTTTGCCAAAGAAGCAAAAAATATACCTACTGAAGATGCGCCATCACCTGAAGTATCACTTCCGCAATCGGATGATGGCCAAGCAATGTTCCCTTTGCCCAATGACCTAGAGCAGGTCTAAACTAGCATTTGTTTTGTAGCCACTCATCAAACTATTTAGATCAGTAAAGATAGATTTGTTTTTGCCATCTAGCAGATAGAACGAAAAAGATGCATAAAAAAATAGGTGTACTAATGGGTGGGTTTACACCCGAACGGCATGTATCATTAGAAAGTGGGCGAAATATTTACAGTAAATTGGCCGCTTCTAACCAATACGAAGCGCTTCCGCTTTTTCTATCTGGCTCTACGAAGGCCTTTCGAATTTTTATACTACCTGCTGCGCTATTGTTAAAAGATAATGCAGATGATGTGCACGATGCGCTTTTACATCCAACTAGATTTAGAGCCGCAGAAGCGTTATTAACCGTTATAAGACAAGAAGCCGTTTCCATTACTAAAAATTATGCAAAAGATGCTATTTTTACGGCAGAAGAACTTACCTTTTCTGCTTTAAAAGAAAGAATAGATTTTATCTTTATCGCTTTGCATGGCAGGCCTGGAGAAGATGGAACTCTACAAAAGATACTAGAAAAGTATGATATACCTTACAACGGATCTGGTATAGCTACTACCGCTTTAACGATCGATAAATATGCAACCAATCAATTTTTAGCTAAAAAAGGATTTCAGGTTGCACAGCAGCTTGTGGTTACCCAAAAAGATTGGGATGATGATCAGGTTACTACGATCCATGCTGTAGCGAATCTGTTTACGTATCCAATTATTGCTAAACCTGTAGATGATGGTTGCAGTGCGGGGGTCATGCGCATTGTCAATAGTGATATGTTGACTGCTTATGCATCTGCTACTTTTAGAGATAAACCACTAATGTCTAACAAAGTGATGCAACCCTTGGGGTTACAAGTAGCAGACTATATTCCGCAACAAAAACGATTTCTACTAGAAGCACTGATTGAAAAAGATCCAAAAGCATTGGCTTGTTTAGAAACTACAACAGGTTTACTAACCCATATAGATCATAATGGGAAAACCTTATATGAAGTATTTGAACCTTCAGAAACGGTAGCAGTAGATGCCATACTTTCATTAGAAGAAAAATTTTTAGCAGGGGAAGGCCATAATATTACCCCAGCACGCTTTGATGGTAATGCCAAAGTAGCTGCTATAATCAGCAAAAAGGTCAAGCACGAACTGGCAAATATAGCAACGGTTTTAAATATACAAGGTTATGCCAGAATAGATGCTTTTGTAAAAATCTATCCCCATCAAAAAATAGAGGTATGGATTATTGAAATCAATGCACTGCCTGCTATGACACCAGCTACCTGTATTTTTCACCAATGTGCTTTAAACGGTTATACACCATTTGATTTTATACATGCCATTATCCAATATGGATGGACCAAAAGAAATTTTGCTGCCTATAGCGAAACGCTAATCTTAGATACATGCATAAAAAAAAGCTAATAAAGATATTCCAACATCTTATTTACATATTTTGCTTGTTTATCGGTATATTATATATGTTTTTCTATATAGCATTACCTTATATTACCCATCAAGGTAAAATAGTTCAAGTACCCGATCTAACCGGTATGCCTTTAGAAGCATTGGATGGCGCGCTTAGCAAATATGATTTGCGTTACGTTATAACAGACAACAGCAGTTACGCAGCAGAACTACCGCCTTTTACTGTTTTACAACAATTTCCAACAGCAGGTGGTTGGGTAAAGACAAAACGAAAAATCTATTTAACCTTAAATGCAGCAAATCCCCCACTTGTATCTATGCCCCACCTTATTGAGGGTTCTATTAGGCAGGCTCAACTCCTCCTAAAGAACAAAGGACTAAAGTTAGGTAGCATCAAATATGTCCCAGACATTACAAAATATGCTGTTTTGGAACAATGGCATGACCACCATCCCATACCTACTGGAAAATTTATTCATAAGGGATCGACTATTGACTTAGTGGTAAGCGCTGGATTAGGTGAAGAAATTATTGAAGTACCAGATGTAATAGCCATGCCTTTAGAAGAAGCACATATCACACTATTAGAGCGGGGCATGCGGATAGGTGTGCTGCATCATCTTAAAAAACGTCACGCACCCATCGGTAGCGTGATACAGCAAAATCCTATGCCAGGCACCAAGGTCCCGTTGGGCACTTCTATGAATCTATGGATCGTTCAGCTTTAACGAATGGGTTAAAGACTGGTATCTGTTCATGACAGTAGTAGCATAGCTGGGGAGTATTTATTTGGATTATCCAATCAACGCATCAATTTTTAACAGATAAAATTTTTTAATGTAGCTATTTTAGCTTATATTGTATTTTTTAAAATAGAAATTTTCATCATACATTATTGTAATAAATTATGAACAAATATAAAATAAAATCTATCGCTTTTTCTGCCCTTTACGGTATGGCTATTTTAAATAGTGGCGCAGCATCTTGTTCTAAGGAGGAAACGAAATTAAAAGATCTACCAAAGGAGGAACTCCAAAAACGGATGCAAGAAATTGAGAAGGAGTTGGCAAGTAGGGAAGAAGCTAAATAGATACATCTGTTCAGCACTGTGGTAAAAAGATCTGTTTTCTGGTACAGTTACAAGGCGTTCTTTAATGCTTTTTCTACCATAGTGCTGAGCAACTATCCCCTTTTGTATAGATAGTAAATCTATTGTCTTAGTCCTCAATGGTTTATCGGTCGTGGGTGCTGATAATCTACTATCCTAACCGCTTAGTAAAAGCATACAACCCTTTTACCATAAATACCGCTTATTTTGAATTATCCAATCAACGCATCAATTTTTGACAGATAAAGCTTCTTAATGTGGCTATTTTAGCCTATTTTTTTATATTCTCAATACAAATTTTCATCATACATTATTGGAATAAATTATGAACAAATATAAAATAAAATCTATCCTTTTTTCTGCCCTGTGGAGTATGGCTATTTTAAATAGCGGCGCAGCATCTTGTTCTAAGGACAAGGAAACAACAACGAAAGAATTCGAAAAAGGACTCGAAAAGGACCTCGAAAAGGAAATACGTTTGCATGCATCTTCAGAACGCTTGCCCAAAAAAGATTTAGACGATGTCATAAAAATTATGTATGGTAAGCTTAGTGAAAATGAGCCAAACGTATCAGACTGGGCTAGAAAGACGGGGACTAAAGTAAAAAAACACTTAAATGCGGCCAAACAATTTATATTGGGTAAAATTACTGAAGATAAATTAGATGAATTATTACATGAATCACTAGATACCCCACAGGAGGTTAAGAACAGTAAAATACTGCTATTACAAGCAAAAAGAGCTCTTAAACAAGAAATTAAAAATAGAACTTAAAGGAATTTATATCTTAACTTTTTACTTGACCAAGAATCAAGCAAACAATAAAGCGCTGTGTAAAAAATTGCAGAAAGAACGCCACTTACCGCTAAAAAAACAGCGGTAAGCTATCTGGTCCCTTTTATTGTAATCATCTGTTTTGCTTTTTATCTGTAAACAAGGTTTTTTACACAGGGCTTTTTTGTTTCTTGAAAAGTAATATGGACAGATGGATAAACGGATATAGTCGCATTACCCAAAACAAAAGATAGTGGCTGCAACCGTCTCTTGCACTGCTACAGCTAATGGGCATGCATCTTTAAAAGGCTGATTGGTTCTGTCTTGTACCAATGATTGGTAGATCAAATCAGCAACGCTATCCATACCCTCCGTTTGCGCTGGAAGGGGTGCCATCACATAAAGTCGTTCGGCTGCTCTTGTAAAAGCCACATAAAGCAGATTGAGGTTATCTAGATGGATTTGCATCTGCTCGAGGTAATAGGCTTTGGCGTAATGGGTTTCTTTTAAATTTACGCCATAGCTTATAGGCCATATAGGAAAGTGGGCCGATGGTTGTTGGTCCACAGACCACAAAATGGGCCCATTTTGTGGTAGATGATCCAAAGTCCAATTACAAAAAGGGATCATGACTATTTTAAATGCAAGCCCTTTAGATTGGTGGATGGTCATTACTTTAACCACATTTTCAAGATGACTTGTAGGCAATAGTATGGCGCGTCCTCTTTTTTCCCACCAAACTAAAAAGTCTGCTATAGAAGCAGATTCTGTAAGGCTGAAGTTTAAAACAACACTTTGAAAAAGAGATAAAACATCATCAAAATCAGAAGAATTTTTAAATAAACAGGTGATCAGTAGCGCGACACAAGGATAGACAGATAGATTTTTTAAAAAGTCTTTTTGTACCCAAAATGGCTCGGGCAATAAATTTTCGATAGAGGTTGCATCTACTACCCTATACAATCTATCATGATGTCCAATGGCTAAATCCTGATGTATACAATGCCAATAGGCTTGCACCCAGGCTGCTTTATTTATTAGATCATCCTCATCATTAAGATAATATAATGAATGGATCAATACTTTTATCGCTATATGACTCCATAAAGCATAGGCATGATCTGACCGTACCGCATAGCGACCAGTCGTATGGCTGGTTTGCCAGCCATTGGTTAGCAAAGCGGCTTCACTATTATTGCGCACCAATATAACAATATCGTTTGCTGGGATATTTTCTTTTTCTAACTGTTCTAGCAGATCCATACAGTTTTTTTGCGCATGGACTTTCCAATGAATAGGATGACCTGCTGTATCCATTTGGTCAGACCGAAGTAGGTACAATCCTACATGGCCTCCTTTTTGCCCATTGGTTTCTTGGACCACATCGCCATAGGCCCGTCTCATTTGGGCCCATTCATATGACAATGCATCAATAGGATGAAAATTAGACCTGCTTTCAAGGTAATCAACCAACCGGTTGGCAGCCATTTTAAAGAAATAATTATTAAATAATACAATAGCCTCTTGGCTGCGCCTATTGGTCGT
The DNA here is from genome assembly GCF_000304455.1 of Cardinium endosymbiont cEper1 of Encarsia pergandiella. Taxonomy (NCBI): domain Bacteria; kingdom Pseudomonadati; phylum Bacteroidota; class Cytophagia; order Cytophagales; family Amoebophilaceae; genus Candidatus Cardinium; species Cardinium endosymbiont of Encarsia pergandiella. Next base: position 423,743 of record NC_018605.1, on the reverse strand, counting down.
TAAATAATGAAGGGTACTTTCCTTAAACGCTGCTTCTACTTGATGGTTTAAAAGTTTCCAATTGCTGCCACGCCAACGGTAAATAGCTTGTTTGACATCTCCAACTAATAGACTACTATAGCCTTGGGCCAGACTATTACGCAACAATGGTTTGATATTCATCCATTGAAAAAGAGAAAGATCTTGAAATTCATCTATCAGAAAGTGATGAAATGAATGGCCTGTTTTTTCGTACAAGAAGGAAGCATCGCTTTCCTGAATGGCTTGGTAAAGCAAAGCAGAAATATCTGAGATAAAACAGACATTGTTTTTTGATCGATACCGTTCCAATCCTATAAGCAATGCACCTATTATACCAAAAGCATAGGAAAAACGGGCAGCTACTAGCGCTGTTCTATAGGCTAACCCCTCTTTTACATACAAATCTATAGCCTTTACAAGTAAAGGATGGAGCAATTGCTCCACTACCCTAGCAAGGGCATTATGTTTTTTTTCGCTGTACCAACTGGTTAGATGATCTTTTGCTATAACAGCTCGTTTGGTTGGTGTAAACCCTTTCTTGCTAGCCAATCTTAAAAAATAACCTATTACCCCTTTGGTACCATAGGCAAAATCTGTCGGTGCAAGGCCTTCTTGGTGCAATATGGTCAACGCAGCTTGACCGATTTTTTGCATGCTTTGTTCAAAGGAATGGACAGATGTTTGTGTAGCCAACACAAAATGCGGCCATGTTTCTTGTTGCTGAAAAGCCATTAATAATGCTTTTTCATGTAGCTTAAACGATTCATTAAAAAGTGATTTACCTATCTCCTGAATGTTGCTTTTAATATTCCAGCTTTTACCAACCAATAGTTTCGTAAGTGCAAAATCTACTATCCACTGTTGCAAGAATGGATCATCTACGGTAAATAGCTCTTCTATGGTTTCTTTTAAAGCCAATCGTTCATCCATTTCAACCGAAAAATGGTGCTGTAAACCGAGTACTTTAGCAAAAGACTGAATCATTCTATAGAAGAAACGATCAATCGTAGTAACAGCGCAATCACCATAGTGATGAACCATCATCGACAATACCTCCTTGCTGCGCAGCTGCAACTGAGCAGACGTCCATCCTTCCTGGCATAGTGTTTCTTGTAAAACAGTTGCTTCTCCAATAGATAAGCTATACAAATAAGCTAAAATGCGTTGCTTCATCTCTTGGGTAGCACGATTGGTAAAGGTTACCGCCAAAATATTTTTAAAAGCATCTGGGTAACGTAAAGCCCATTGAATATAACGGGTTACCAATATATGGGTTTTACCAGCACCTGCAGCAGCACGATAAATATGCAATTCAGCCATAGCATTCATTTCACAGGTAACTACATGAATATAACTGCATATATTTTTCTATGCAAGGCTATACTGGTTCGGTTCCATTAGACCGGGAGCAGTAGGCTTTTATACACGGCAAAATAGCCTTCGTTATATTGATCATCATTTTGGACCCAAGGTAACTCGTTGCTTTTAAATAAATCTTCAAATTCAACTGCATCAAGTATTTCGCCACGCAATACCAGATCAGAATAGTCCATAGCAAATTGAATGATGTTTCGAAAACCACCAGGGGTCAATAATACTGCATCTTCCCGCGCAATACCTATCTTTTCTATCCTTTCTGTCAGAAAGGGAAAATGGTGAGAGAAAGTATTATTATAAAGCGTAAAAACAAGCTTAGCTTTTGTAAAAAGAGGATGATTTTGATACAGCTTTTTCCAAAAAATAGGTATAAGCGCCGTTATCCAATCATGACAATGTACAATATCTGCTTCCCACTCTAATTTTTTAAGCGTTTCCATTACACCCATGCAGAAAAAAATCATTCGCAAATCATTGTCCTCAAAAAAATTATTATTTTGATCCTTAAAAACCGATCTTCTACTGCCAAATAGATCATTGTTGTCTACAAAATAAACCTGTAACCGGGTATTAGGTATCGTGCTTACCTTTACAGAAATGGAATGATCTACATCATTTACTGACACAATAGAACCTGATAAACGCAACACTTCATGTAGTCTATTCATGCGGTCATTGATGGTACCAAATTTAGGTACTACAATTCGTACGTCTATCTGTTTGCTTTGCATGGCTTCAGGTAGCTTACGTACACAATTTGATACAAGGGAAGTTTCCAAAAAAGGAGCTATTTCACTTGCTACATATAGTATCCTTTGTAGAGACATCATGGAAGATACTTTTGAAGGTCGGATTAAAACAAGCATATTAGCAAACTAGCTTTAAATATAATGTTTTTTTCTTTTTTTTTTAAAACTCATGTTCAATATTTTTTATTTTAATTTCTTATAAATGTAAATAGATTCGTACAATCTAAGATGGTTGCAATAGATTAACAGTATAATTTTTGTTAATCTTATGGGTTTGCTTTTTGCAATTTTTGATATGATGGAGAACGCGGTTAGTAATGGTATTATGTATTGAATATTAATTTTATTATTTTTAAAAAAAGGGGAAATTTATACCAAATAGGTATATATACGGGGCAAAATCATTTTTTTAATATCTAGTTTAATTTTAAAAAGTAAGTAATGGAAAAAAGGATAAAATTTTTATTAAAAAGTACGGTAATATACACTTCTATGGCATCCTTTGGCGTTGCATGCTTTGATCAAAGTACACAAAGACCTTTTTTAATGGGGAAAAAGGATAGCAAAAAATTAAAAAGCTATGCAGGTATAACCAATCAAAATAATAAACTATTGAAGCAAAATGAAGCCCAATGGTTAGATGCTTCTATAGAAGCAAAACAGCACAAATCTGTTTTAACACATAAATATGTAGAGTCTGATAACCAATTAAATATTGATCTTAATCGATTTGAGCAAAGGCTAGATAATGTAAGCGAAGAGATGGCTACATTGGATCCTATTGCATCAACAACAACAGCTCTACATTCAATCGAAGGACTAGAAAAAAAAGCAAAAAAAATAGAAAATAATCAAGAAGAACCTATCTATATAGAGATCGTTGATGACGAAACTACTGATAACGATCCTATTTATGAAGAGATTCCTAATACAGATAAAGAGATTATTGAGACAGCCTCCTATTATGAAACGCCGCGGAGCAATGGTAACCACCAAAATCTAAGCCGGATAAATGAAAATCTAGCACAAGCGCATAAAAGTGAAGCGCCTATTTATCAAAATAGAACTGATACTAACCAAGATGAAGAGCCTATTTATGAAGAAATAGATTTTAAAAGGGAGGAGGGAAATAATAAAAGTGAAAAAGTTATTCATCAAAATCCATCATCAGCATCTAAAAAACAGGACAGGGGGTTTAGGGATTTTGTCAAAAAAACTTCTGAATATATAAAATATATAAGGTAAAATCTACTTTCAAGTTTAAGGTTCTGTGACGTATATATATTTTTTATTTGGTATAGATCTTCGCTTTATTATCTATTTTTTCCTTATATATTCAAAAATTTATAAGCAATAAAATGCCCGAGATAATTTATTTTTAGGAAACCTGTAGGGATATACATATAATTTTCATAAAAACAAACGTTACAGAACCTTATTGAATGCAAGAAACTAGTTTATTCGCCTCCACATTCCCTAATGCCTTCTAAAGGGCTACTTTCTTGGAAAGATTCGTCTACTGCATCTTGAATCGGTAGATCTGCATTAAAATCATTTAAATTTGGGGATCCTGCATTGATCCAAGCCGTTAACCAGAAGTTACCTACTTCTTTAATAGACTGTTGCAAACGTGCCTCAACCTGTCCTTGTAGTGCTTGATGGTAGATAGTAGCAAATGCAACTGAATATTCTTTTTTGAGTAGCTGACCATCTTGCTCAAAACTATATTTTGCTACCATAGGATATTGTGCGGAAAGCTCCTTTTCTAGATGCAGTACCTCTTCAACCAATGCATGAGATGCTAAGACAATATGCCAAATATGGCTTAATAGATCTTTTATATAAACCGCCTGTCCAACAAAAAAATTATAGGTATCGAAAAATAAAATAGGGAGTCGGGTTTCCCATAAAGCATGAATCCCTTCTTGGTCCGTCATTTGTCCATTGTAGTTTTGTGTAGTGTGTAAGGGCACATGCGCATCCGCAATATAGTGGCCTAAATCTGCTGATTTTTTTAGGATTTTAGCAATATCCTTCTCCCTAAAAGCCTCTGTTAATTGTTTGTGTACATGGAGTATAACCCAAGGGAGTTGACCATGTGTCTCTACCGCTTTAGCACCATATTTTTCGACCGCTTGTTGAAATAAAAGTTTTTGTCGATCCAATAGACTAGCCTGGTAATGCTCCATATCTATAAAGTGTTTTGAGGCCTCACCTTTGACCACATATCTACGTTTATCTGGATCTATAGAGTTTTCAGTTAAAAATGTTAAATGTGGTTTATAAAAAGCAAACATAGCTGGCGGTAGCGTAGTAATAGCGTACCGATTAATCTGCTTGTGTGCAAAAAAACCCCAAGGCCAAGCCTCTAAAGGAAGGAAAAAGGTTATCCAAAACCAATAAATGGTTTGAATAGATACCAAAAATTGTTTTTTCATTGCCTAAACAAGAAAATTGTAATGCACCCATCAAATGGGAAAAGCTATGCCATTATGTAATGCGACCTTATGTATTTTTAACCCCATCGATTTTGAATCTAATAAACTTATAGCATAATACAACCTAAGTTCGTAAACAAACATTTGATAATTAAAGTATTTAAACATATTTTTCGATAACATCATGATTAAAAACTTATTAAATACTAACTATAAATAACTAGTAACCAGGTACATTATTATATTTTTAGTAGCTTTTATGCATAGAATATTTTTTATCCTATTTTTATTTGCATTTAAGTAACAGATTTATCTTATTTGTTCCAAGAAGTAACCCATTAAGATCCATATAGGTACAGATTAGAGGCTATAAAATAACGCATTACAAACAATACTAAATCATTTTTACATATGGTGTATACAAAACAAATTACATATATCCACTCTTCTACCACATCAGCAATATTGTATAAGCTTCTTTTGTTTTTTTTACTTCCGATCTATGGTTATGGCGAGCCATATGCATCGGTACAAGAAAGTGATACTAGTCTACATATAGCAACGCGCTCTCCTCTGCATCTAGCCGTCCAAGAAGGTCAAGTAGCAGTAGTAAAAGCGTTGTTAAAACAACCAGATATCTTGGTCAATGCAAAGGATAAATATAATGGTACCCCCTTCATATCGCAGCATATAAAGGCGATGTAGAGATAGTAAAAGCGTTATTGATGGCTAAAGGTATTCGTGTGAATATAGAAAATAAAGGTGGTTTTACGCCGCTTTACGCAGCCGCCCAAGAAGGTCATGTAGAAGTGGTAAAAATGTTGTTAAAACAACCAAGTATCCGGATCAGTACAGGAAAAATGGATTGGACGCCTTTGCATATGGCAGCATATAAAGGTCATGTAGAGGTAGTAAAAGTATTTATTGCCTTCTTTAAAGGTAACCACTATAGCCTTAGCATAGTAAATAAAGATATGTGGACTTTACTCCATGCGGCAGCCCAAGAAGGTCATGTAGCAGTAGTAAAAGTATTGCTAGAACAACCAAGTATTGAAGTTAATAGAAAAAATAAGTATGGTTGGACGCCCCTTCATATCGCAGCATATAGGGGGCATATAGAAGTAGTAAAAACCTTATTAGAAAACAAAAGCATTGATATTAATATTCAAAATGATGCTATTTGTGGTCATCCTGGAAGTTATATACCAATAACAACAGATGATGCAAAAACAGTGAGATTATTGTTATTAGAAAATCCATTAGACCAGCCAGATATTAATGTTAATCTAAAAAATGAATATGGTTGGAGTCCCCTTCATACCGCAGCCCATGAAGGTCACGTAGAAGTAGTAAAAGCACTACTATGTGCTAAGGATATTCGGGTTAATCTAGGAGATTATGGTGGTCGTACGCCACTATATTTGGCAGCCGAAAAAGGTCATGTAGCAGTAGTAAAAGCGTTAGTAGAACAATCCAATATTAATGTTAATGCAAAAAGTATATATGGTTTTACGCCCCTTCATATTGGATCATGTAAGGGGCATAGAGAAGTAGTAAAAGTGTTACTAGGGGTTAAAGATATTCTAATTAATACCCAAAATGAAGGTGGTTATACGCCACTTAAATTAGCTATGATTCATAAACACCCAAAATGCGTTACTTTATTAAAAATAGCTCTAAAAAAACTTTAAAAAGCAAATATAAGCTTGACGCTAAATGGTCCAACGATTTTTTTACGGTAGAACGAATGATTCGAAAAAGATCCATCAACTGAAAAATATTCATTACATACAACATGCTAGCAATAGCAGTATCCCTAATTTTATTATAAATTTGATAGCTGGCATTCCAGCTTATCGACTAATAAAGGATTTTTTAAAAATAAAATATATAACTGATTTACAATAAGTACAATCCAGCGTTGAGGTTAATATATCACTTTTTTTCGGGGGTATGATCTAGAAAAATAGCAGCGCTTTGGCTGATCCTATCTTGGCCATCAAATAATTGAATGATATATAAAAAAGTAGTATCTTGTAAGCAAAGCAAGCATTTAAATATTTAATTCCATTCATATGGCAAATCATAAATCAGCTGAAAAACGCATACGGTCAAGTCATACTAAGTATCTTCGTAATCGTTATCAGCTAAAAACATGTAGAACCTTTATAAAAAAGGTGAGTAAAATTACAGATAAAACGGCTGCAGAACAGTTGTTACCTAAGGTTTTTTCTATGTTAGATAAGCTAGCAGCAAAAAACATTGTGCACAAAAATAAAAGTGCGAATAGTAAAGCCAAGCTTACTAAATATGTCAATAGGTTAACTGCAACTGTAGCCTAATCGCTTAAGTGATATGGCATCAGAGATATATGTAACAGCTCCGCTCAAGATTCAAGACTGGGCGCCTGAAGATCGACCAAGAGAAAAGCTACTCCAAAAAGGAGCAGCAACCTTAACCGATGCAGAGCTTTTAGCTGTTCTTATAGGCTCTGGTACACGTAACACAAGCGTTGTGGTGTTGGCACAACATATCTTAAAAACGAATGGCAATAGTCTTCAAGAACTGGCCAATGGCAATAGTCTTCAAGAACTGGCCAAACGTTCTGTACAAGAATTGCAGCGATTTAGGGGTATAGGCACAGCAAAATCGATTGCTATTGTTTGTGCTATGGAACTTACGCGTAGGCGAACCGACGAACCATTCCGAAAAAAAGAACTGGTCAACAGTTCTTCTAAAGCGTACAAATTGCTGCAGCCAGATTTAACGGATAAATCTATAGAAGAGTTTTGGATTTTGTTGCTGAATAGAGCAAATTATCTCATCAAGAAGATAAAACTCAGTAGTGGAGGCACGAGTAGGACTATTGTAGATGCTAAATTTTTATTTAGATTGGTGCTAGACCATCAAGCTGTTTCTATTATATTGGCGCACAATCATCCTTCTGGCAATACGACTCCGAGTACTGCTGATATTGTATTAACCAATTCGCTTGACAAAGCTGGGAAATTGCTTGATATAGCTGTTTTAGATCATATTATATTTACAGACAGAAACTATTTTAGTTTTTCTGATGAAGGACTGCTTTGAGACAAAAGGTCCCAAAAATGCACGTAACCATTCTACCTATAGATATGTTGTAATCTTCTCAATTATCTTTTTATAGGAAGTTCATTGCTATTTTTGGATGTATTGCCTTCTTGTCACCATGAAGGGCAATAAATAGAAACCACTTTTTTTCATTAACGTTATTTAAAACTACTAGTAACCTAAGCGGCCATTAAACTAAAATATTTCATGCAACCATTACGTAATATTGCCATTATAGCACACGTAGACCACGGAAAAACTACCTTATTAGACAACCTATTAAAGCAAAGTGGCGCATTTAGAGCCCATCAAGAAGTAGCCGATCGGGTTATGGACTCTAACGATTTAGAGCGGGAACGTGGCATTACGATTTTGGCCAAGTGTACCTCTTTAGTTTGGAAAGATACCCGTATTAATATTGTAGATACACCTGGTCATGCCGACTTTGGTGGAGAAGTAGAACGCATATTAAGTATGGTGGATGGTGTGGTCTTATTGGTAGATGCTGCAGAAGGAACGATGCCCCAAACTAAGTTTGTTTTGAGCAAAGCTTTAAAACTAGGATTACGTCCTATTGTAGTCGTAAATAAAATTGATCGTCCGGATGCACGTGTAGAAGAAGTAGAAGATGAAATTTTAGAACTTTTTATAGCACTTGAAGCTACAGAAGCGCAATTTAACTTTCCTACCGCCTATGCTTCTGGCAGAGCAGGTTGGGCCAGTAGAACATTAGATGGTGAACGAAAAGATCTATCTCCTTTATTTGATCTAATCCTAGACCATGTACCGGCGCCAACTGTAGATTTAAATAGTGATTTTTCGATGCTTATAACGGCAAGGGAATATGACCCTTATTTAGGCCGTATGTTAACAGGACGTATCTTTACAGGTAGCTTAAAAGTACAACAGGCCATCAAAGCACTGAACAAAGAGAATGGCGTGGTAGAAAATGGCAAGGTTACAAAAATTATGGCTTTCCGGGGCATGGAACATCTACCCATTGAAACAGCGTATGCTGGTGACATTATTGCGATTGCAGGGATGCAACGAGCCAACGTAGCGGATACTATTTGTGCACCTACCGTGATGAAAGCTTTACCTGCGATTCCTATAGATCCACCTACACTGGCCATTAATTTTTCAGTAAATGATTCTCCTCTCGCTGGAACAGAAGGGAATAAGGTCACTTTTAATGCCCTACGTGATAGACTTATGCGTGAACTCGAATCAAATGTATCGATTCAAGTAACAGAAAGCCCTAATAAAGATTCTTTTGAAGTAGCAGGACGTGGTGAATTACAGTTAGGGGTTTTAATAGAAACCATGAGAAGAGAGGGATTTGAACTTTCTATTAGTAGACCTCGCGTATTAATTAAATTAGGAGCTAATGGTGAAAAATTAGAACCATTAGAAGAAATACAAATAGAAGTAGATGATGCATTTTCAGGCGCTGTAATTGAATCTATGAATGTACGAAAAGCAGAGATGAGAGACCTGCGTCCAATAGGTGGGGACAAAACACGTATTATTTTTGTTGGGCCATCACGTGGTTTAATTGGTTATTATGGCACTTTTCTTACTGAAACTAGAGGTACTGGTATTATGAATAGGACCTTTCATAGTTATGGTCCCTATCGTGGAATCATTACTGGACGACGCAATGGGGTAATGATTGCAATGGGTATGGGCGATGCAGTTGCCTATGCGCTTTTTAATTTAGCAGACCGAGGTAAAATGTTTATCGGTCCAGGTGAAAAAGTCTACGGTGGGATGATTGTAGGAGAACACAATAGGGATAATGATCTAGAAGTAAACTTATTAAAAGGAAAACAGCTTACCAATATGCGCGCATCAAGCTCAGACGAATCTATTCGATTAAGTCCACCGGTTGTGATGACATTAGAAGAAGCGATTACGTATATAAAAGATGATGAGCGTGTAGAGGTTACACCGCAATCTATCCGTTTACGAAAAGCTATATTGGATCCTAATCAACGAAAAAGAGCTGCTAAATCACATTATTAGTTTTTACTAAGTTTGTATAGTATTTGCTTAGGGACAAGGTAAAAAAGTAATATATATATATTACTTTTTACTTGATCAGAAGATAGATAAAAATCAACCTCTTGGATAAAAAATTCTAGAAAATACTTTTACACAGTTTTTTTGCGATTGGTGGTAGCGTTTCTAGATAGTTAAAAGGATGGTGCTGCTTAGATTTTATGTGTAGGAAGGGATCAATGACATTTCATTTTTAATGCAGACCGTGCACTAAACAGATAATGAGACTGTAAAAGCTTCGGAATGATAGCTTCTAATAATGGAAACAATAGGCTATTCTCTGTATAGATACTGGGCAAAGCAGTAAGCTCTAAAAGACGCCAACAGTAGATCAACAAGCTGATAAAGAATGCGACCTTACACAACCCAAATAGTGCTCCTAATAGGTTATCAAATATACCCAGCAGACTAATCACTAAAATGCTTTTTATTAATTTCATTAGAAAATAAATGACTCCTCCCCCTATGAAAAGCATAAGAACGGCCAAGCCAATAGGAAGGCAAGTAGCTAAACGAGGTAATTTGTCTTTTACAATGGGCAGCAATGTATAAAACATAGGTACACCTTTTATGCAACCCAATACTACTAGGGAGGAAGCAATTAGCTCTACAACAAACCCTTTCTTAAACCCATTATAGCTCCCCCAAATAAGTGGTATAATCAGTAAAATATCCAAACCATTCATACGCTTATTAGCATCAATATATCTTGGGTATTGCACCATTTACATGGTTAGCTATTGTGGGATATGACAAGCAAAAACTGCGTATAAATCCAAACAGACAAAATAATAAACGAACCATGGTTTTATTGAATAGCATATTGCATCTGAGTTACTACACGGACCCGTTTTTTAGTAGGAATATGGGTATCTTCTATAGAAAAAGCACCTTGAGAAGCGTTACGCAACTTCCCTAAAGGAACATTTGCATCAGTAGTAAACTGCTTTGCAGCTTTTCTGGCATTTATAGTAGCCTCTTGGATCATAGATGGCTTAATTGTATTTAAATCTGTGAAGATAAATTTAGCTGGTCCATCCCACCTATGATAGGTTATGCAAACGCCTAGTTTCATTAACTCTTGAGACTTTTGTACAGTTTCATATAGTAAAAATACATTAGATGTATGTACAACGATTTCCATCTTTATTGAGTTACCAACAGGTTGTGCTTCATTTTTCCCAAGATAACGAAATTCTGGGGTACCATGTATAATTTCTTTATCTATAAAACCTTGTTGTTTTAGAAAGGCAAGTAATATTTCTGTTTGCTTTTTGATTTTCCTATTGACGCCCTCTAAGTCACTATCCACTGCCTCAAACGGAATGGTCCATATACCTAGATTGGCATCAACTTCCCTTTCTGAAAGCCCTTTTACGCTAACAGATGCGGCCACGCTTGAACGGGTATAGTATAGCCCTAAGGCAAAAATAATACTGCTTACTACGAATCCTAAGCTTAGCATTAAAGTAGCTTTTATTATATTTTTATGCATAGTAATTTAATGTATAGTTATGATAGTTAGGGGCAATAGCTAGCTTTATGGGTTAGCACCTTCAAACTAGGTAAACCCCATTTCTATATACAATTAAATTTTAAATAGGGTACTGAACCATGTCCCTTCTAGCGATGCTACAAGCTAAAATTTATACTCCCAGAGAATTTCTGTACAGCTCCTTTATTTTTTGTCTCATCTACCCTGGACTCGATGCCTAGATCATACCTACCAGAAAAGGTGAAATGGTTATTGAACTTATAGGCTACTTTCGGAATGAGGTTCCATTGGTTAAGAAATGCTATAGGCGGCTTCTGAGCATCTTCTACAGTAGAAAGATAAGAGCCTGCTATAGATAACGTCCACTTAGGTGTTACACAGTATTCTAAAGCAGCGCCAAGGCCCCATGCATCTATAAAAGACAACTGATCTTGGTCCTTATGTATATAGTAGGCGGCACACATTTCTTGCCGCTCCTTCTCACTTTGAACTGCTGCAAGGCCCGGTAGGTAATCACCCAAACCATGTACATAAGCCCCTTGTCCTGTAAGGGTAAACTTTTTAGGTATTACTTGATACTGAATACCTACATGGCCACCGTAAGTAAACGCTAACTTATTAGGCAAATTTTGCGCACTAAGGTCGGTACTATGCGTATAATCAGAAAAACGCCCTAAGCCACTCAGGCCAATATTAAGGTGATCTCTAATGACACTTAGGTTTACACCAACGGATGGGAAATTATTTTGAACTTTAAAAAAACGTTCCTTTTGTTCTGAGTCATCCACTTTATTAAGCCGACTGCCGCCTGTAGGTTCTTTTGGTTCTTCTGATTCTTTTTTCTCTCCTTGTCCTTCTTTTTTCTCTTCCTTTTCTTTTGATGCTGATTTTTTTTCCTCCAGTTGATTTTTATCAAACCATCCTACTTGCAATGCAATAGGCTTCTCAATTGCATAGGCAATTCGTAACCAATCAAAAGTATACTGATGTTTTATTTGTAACACAGATCTTCCTGGAGAAATAAGTAAACTACCATCTGCTTTTTCATAAGACAAAATAGTAGAACCATAACCAATCGTTATCATTTTCCCAATGGTAACAGCAGCACTAGTAAGCGTAGTTTTTTCTTGTTGGCAAGCAGCAGTTATCTTAAAAGTTGCAGCTTGGTTACACCAAGCGTTTGGCACCTCCGCTTTGAAGGTTAGATCTGCACCAATCCTATTTTGAGACGACCATCTTTTTTCCTGGTATACGATACTAGGGCCCATGGTAATAGTAGCACCCAATTTTATTAAATCCTTAGATTTAGCTTCTTCTACTTGAACTTCGTCTACTTTTTCATCGTTTTTCTCAATTATCGGATTTATATTTACTTCATCCGCCTCTAATTGAGTTGCATATTTATCAGCATATATAGGATATATGATGCTGTTAGCAAAAAATAAGCTAAGTAACCCGATCTTAATTTTCATGGCAATAATATGTTTAGGTGGTATGATTTCATTAAAGTGTTATAAGATTAATTATAGATTTTATTCAGTCTTTTTATATAATGAAAGAGGATAAAAAATTAGCTATTTGCTTAACTAATGGCTGCACTTTCGACAAAAATTGAACGATTTATACAGCATAGCACATTATAATAAATATGATTGGAATAAACAAATATTTCTAAGGAAGGATTAATCTAAATCGAGCAAATCTTGTAAACCGTCTAACTTGGTTGGGTCATTTAAGGTATGGGGTTTAGTATGGCAGGCCCTATTTTTTAAATGGTTATCAAGATTACACTTAGTACACCGCACAGCAAGACCCATTTGAAGATAAATAGCCGGTTGTGTATATTGAATATTGTAAATTTTATTGGCAAACTGTTTAAATCTTTGCCATTCCATAGCAAAACGCATGGTGTATGAAAGGTAATCCGTCAGCTGCTGCTCGTATCCTACACCGAAATTATAGGCAACTGTATGATGTAAATAGGGGCCAAAGGTTACCAACCTAGCCAACCTACTACCCAAATGATGCACATAAAATAGCCGCATATCGCCAAAAAATCTATGCTTTTCATTACCAAACGCATACCACCCACATTTGGCAAACCATCTTCCCTGTGCGGACCATTTTTTATGCGTATGATAGGCCTTACGGGGTATGTGGTTGTAATAATGGGTCAATCTATTGGTCGCATTAAAGATCATTTCTCTACCCAAACCTATAAACAGCCGTTGGCCACAAAGATATTGTATCCCTAATGTAACAGGCACGCCTAACCCTTTTCCTTGAAATTCTGTCTTTTCAGTGCTACTATATTCTATAGAATCAAATGGATCAAAGTCTATGACTTCATCAAGCGTATGGTGGAACCAATTGGGTTTATATACTTCATCTGTCTTAGTTCTAAAAAAGTAAGTATTGTTTTTCCTTTGGAGTAATTGCATTTGTTCTAAGCGGTTGGTATAGAAAACAGCTCCAACGCCTAGGGTGCAATCAAATGAAATTTTAGAAAATATATTTTTCAATTGATTATCATTTTTATTAAGTGTGTGAACACCCAGCAATTCTTCCAATAGCCCATCTGTAGCTATAGGCTGATCATGCAATAGATTATTCTGATCTATTAAAATTGTTTTTTTTGTAGCCGTAGCGGGAGCATCGCTATTTATCTGGGTGTCGGGTTGTTGCAAATAGGATATAAGACTAGCTTTATGCCAGCTTTGATGAGACACCTCATATGGCCAAAATCTTGGGTTATGATCTATAATTGGATCAATGGGCCGATCACTGTGCAGCGGTTGTAGCCTAGCCTGGTCCAGCAGACTGACACGCGCACCATTTTGTGTTCGATATTTTAGGCTACATATAGCAACACCACCCTCTATTGCTGCCTGTTGGAGGTCATAGAGCCCTTGATGATGTAAATTTTTTAAATGGTAACTTTTTTTAAATATTTTTTTGCAATAGTCCTTTGTATTTTGTAAAATTGTAGAAAGATTTTTAATCTTCTTATCTTTTGCGTCGCTTGAATGGGTAGATAAGCAAAAAACCATACTTACAATAGCTGTCAATAAAGTGGATGCTTTGCTACGTTCAGATAGATTGGTGGGCGCCATAATTAATTTTTATTGTTCATTACGTTATCTTTTTTATTGCTTTTACCTCATTTAGCCCTTTTCTAAGTGGCACCTACATCTTAAAAAATCAAAAATAAGCCAACTACATTAGCGATGCCAGTTGTCCATAATACAACTATCATACCTTAGCTTATTTTGGTTTTTAGCTGGCTGTGGGTTTGCTATTTCTTATTTATGTGTCAATAGTGTCCACTATTAATGTAATGGTTCCTTTTGAATTACACAAGCCTAACACAACCATCTAGCGAAACAAATGTTTTTACTTTAGCAAGTAAAATGTATGCATACTTTGTTCTGACTTATAAAACGCATAAAAAATGGTTTTGGCTTATTAATAAGCTAAAACCATTGGTAATAAATGTATAAAAAGCACTAATAAAGCTCTATTTCTTCTTGATTTCGGTTGATAAGTTTATAATCTGTTACTGCCATTGAAGAATCTTCAACCAGTGTAACCCATTTACCATATTGTATAAACCATCTAAATCGCTTAGAGAACAAATTTTTGGTAAAGTAGGCATAGAGATAAGGATGGACTAAAAGTCTTATGCCTTTTTCATTTTGATTCATCAAAACAAGACGCAAGTTTTCTTCAATTCTTTCTGAAACCAATATAGAAGCATCAATTTTTCCTGTTCCATTACAAGATGGGCAAAGCTCTCTTGTCACTACATTCATTTCTGGTCGCACCCGTTGCCGTGTGATTTGCATAATACTAAACTTGGACAATGGTAAAACAGAAGTTTTAGCACGATCTTCCTTCATAAGCTCCTTCATTTTTTGATAAAGAAGCCTACGATCTTCTATGTCCTTTATATCTATAAAATCCACTACAATAATGCCCCCCATATCCCGCAAACGCAACTGCCGTGTAATTTCTTGTGCAGCGGCTAAATTAACATTTAAAGCCATTTTCCCTTGCCCCTCTTCATCTAATGCTCTATTGCCACTGTTCACATCAATAACATGCATGGCTTCAGTATGCTCAATCACTAAATAGCCCCCCCCCTCTATACCAACGGTTTGGCCAAAAAGGGTTTTTAACTGACGTTCTATACCCCACTGTTCAAAAAGCTTAATCTTACCTTGGTGAAGTTTAAGAATCTTCTCTTTATCAGGTGCAATTGTATGTATATACTGTTTGATTTCAGTATAAAGAAGTTGATCGTCCACCACAATGCTATCGAAAGATTCGTTGAGCATATCGCGTAAAATAGTATAGGCTCTATTTACCTCACCTATAACTTTTTCACCAGGTAATGCATTAACTAGCTGCTCTATTCCCTTTTTCCATTTATTGATAAGATCTTTGAGGTCTCTATCTAATGTAGCGACATCAATTCCTTTTGCTACCGTACGCACAATTACGCCAAAATTTTTTGGCTTAATAGAAGCAATTAAACGGTGTAGTCGATCTCTTTCTTCGCCATTTGTAATTTTTTTAGAAATACTAATGGTATCTACAAAAGGTATAAGTATCATATAACGACCAGGTAAAGTTAACTCAGAAGCTATACGAGGCCCTTTGCTGGAAATAGGCTCTTTGACAATCTGTACCAATACTTCTTGCCCTTTTGTGAGCACATCTCCAATTTTACCAAGCTTATCTATAGGGGGCTCAACTACAAAATCAACTAGATTTTCTACATTACCTTGCTGATGCCTAACTACTTGAATCGCATTTTTTAATGAATTAAACTGCGGACCAAGATCTAAATAATGCAAAAAAGCATCTTTTTTATATCCTACATCTACAAAACTTGCATTTAAACTGGGGACTACTTTTTTAATAATTCCCAAATAAATATCGCCTACTTTAAATTTATTATCTTCTTTTTCTACCTGATACTCAAAAAGATTTCCACCTTTTAGAAGTGCTATTCTACAATTATTATCTGTACTATTAATTATTAATTCATTACCCACGTGCTCATTTTGTTTACGCTTTTACAAAAACCTAGAAAGCAATCAGTAGCCTATTTAATAAATCGTTAAGCAAAGTAGATAATAATGCTTCTTGGCACTTAAGTGCTATCTATTTTTCTTTTTATGTCTATTTAACCTAAGACGCTTTTTACGCTTATGTGTAGCTACCTTTTGTCTTTTTCTTTTCCTACCACAAGGCATTTTACTAAGATTTCGTAAGTTATATTTATATACCACTCTAGAATAGCCCTCCCTGCTCTATAACTTCTGTTGCATAAGAGGATACTATTCATGTATCAGGTCTATTGACTTATGCCATAAACCTTATTAAAATCCCAATACAGTTCAGGCATTGGAGATTAATGCCTCGAATTTACTGTTTTTTTCTCTAATTACATGCATGCTTATAATGATTATAGCCATACATGGGTACGATAAAGAGGTTTTTAGAGGCAAACCAGCGATTCAACAGCTGGTGTAAATTACTATCTGATCTTATTGATGTTAGCTACTCAAACCAGATCCAGTTATATTTTCATTGCTTTGTAGGATATGTACCATTGTATTTGACCATAAATCGCTATAAGTGATAGGATCAGGTACTGTATACTCAGTATGATGGCATCCTTTTGATAGCAGGTCAAAGAGAAGATGATATAACGAAAAACCGCAATGATCCATCGTTCTAATTTTTTATGCGACATCAGCCACTTATCTATAAAACCCAAAAACATATAACAAGTATCGCCATATGTAGATATCAATGGGAATTTATTAAGATATACATATGCTATAACGGTCCACACCATACTACCCAACATACTCACGCCAGTAATAGATAAAAGCATTTTATAGGATATTCTAGTAATTTGTACCGATTTTCGATGTAAGGTTCCTTTCCATCTTAGATAAGCATATGCATTGAAGAATATAAAAACGATACTATAGATTACTTTTCCATAGAGCTGCCTAACCGAGTAAACATAGATATTCGTTAAAGCTATAGGAAAGGCTAAAATTCTGCTCCAAATATTTTGACGTGCTTCTAAAAAATGGGCAAAAATGGATACAACTACTAAGATAAATTCTAATAACCTTTGTGGGTGATAGAGGAGCGATTGTACTACATCCATAGTAGCTACTAAAAGTTGATGCATCTGCATATCTAATGCAAGAATAGATAAAATTAAAAATATATCATCATACTTTATCATGTAAATCATGGGTATCAATGGATTTATTGGTTTGAAGTTGCGTGCAACTTGATTTGAGTTGTGCATTGGACTGCGCATGAATTTTTCCTATTAATTCATATACTTCTCGAAAAGGCTTTTCAGACAAAGCTTTAATAATTACATTTACTTCAGTAATGTTTAACCTTAGTGCTATTGTATTTTGCTGCATATGATTACCTCCTAATTTAAAATGTATAGAGTATAGCTTATTTTATCTCATATAACAAGTATATGGCAATCTTAAAAAGGGTAGCCAATGTTTAAATTAAAAATGGGTTTCAGCTTTTGTAGTTTGCTGCCAGAAGAAGGTCTATACAATGGGAATGCCAGATCCCCACAAAGTATAAAAGTATTGTAGAAATTTAATCTTAATCCAAAACCACCTCCTAGTGCAAAAGCTTTGTAAAATTTATGAAAATTAAATTTCATTTCTAATGGCGTATCTTTGCCTAGCTTCCAAGTATTGCCTATATCTAAGAAAAGCGCCCCCTCTAAATAGCCAATCAATTTTCGACCTAGTTCTATATTGCCTAGTAAAAGCAGATCACCTTTTTGTACTTCCTGTTTATTTTTTTCGCTTTCATACAGACCAGGCCCAACCATTCCTCTATCCCAAGCGCGCACGCTATCATATCCTCCTATTGTATATTGTTTGTCTAGGGGGACTTTATCCGTTGCTTTGTATCCCTTAACAACACCTAATTTAGCTTGGTAAACTAGCGTCGTATAGGCCGTAAGGTCAAAGGCATGGCGATACCCTATCTCAATTTTAAAATACTTATACAATTGAATCTCCTTAGGTAAAATTTTCTTCACTAGAAAAAGATGCTCATAGAACCCTCCATGCTCTATACCGATTGAAATCATCCATCTGTAGCTAACCAGCGGATTAAAATATAACGCAGGCGTGGCCGCTCGTATGGTAAATATGCATCCCATGCTAGTCAAACAAGAGGGTAATTTTACATGCGATTGGTTTATTTTTGAGTCATCTGGAACTTGGGGGTAGTCAAATGTTACTTTAAAAGGGACGCATTGGTATAAGACCTGTTTACTATACCAATCATAATTTAATGCTGCATCTATTTTTTTGCTAGTGTAAACAGAATTTTTAGTAAAACTATAATCGATCGTCATAGTAGTGCTCGGATTAAGCTTTTCCAACATTAGATTGGTTTTTCTTGATAAGAAAAGTGTAAAGCATGGCGTAGTAAATTTACCACGCAATCCGTAGGCAACATTCTGGTAAGCTGTTTGGTTTACAAACTCCTCTCTTCGCGCAATACTAGCCTCTATCTGCAGTATACCTAGCCCTCCAACCCGCTTTATAATGGGATTTAATTTGATGGCAGGACGTAGTTTCTTAAGGTTGAAGTCCACACATTCCCCCCCAAATTCTGCTTGGAATCGTACCCGTTCATCAGGCTTGGCATGAATGTAAATGACCAATTGATCCGCTTCTATCTTGGGTAAAATAGCAATAGAGCCAAATATAGCAATTCGATGGAGCCGCTCATAGGTTTCTAAAATCTTACTTTTGTTGTACAAATCTCCAGGTCGAAGCGGTATTTTAGTGGCTATGTCATCTAAGGGATATCCATCTGATGGAACTAAAAAATAAAGATCTTGACATACTTTGGTTAGCAGACAGGTTGTACCCGAAGCGTGATCCTTTTGAGTCGTTAAATCCACTACAATACGTCCTATTTTTGTTTTATGGTAGACCATTTTAGGATCGGGGAGATCTACTACAGTAGTTACCGCTATGGTATGGTCACGGTCTGATCGATCAGCTATAAAGTGCACATATTGTTCATTAAATTCAAAATAACCATTATCTGACAATAGGTTTAGAATACGTTCTTGCTCGTTGACAAAATTTTGATAAGCATAAGGATCGCCTATTTTAATCAAACTTTCACTACTATGGTTGGCCAATAGGGTGCGGATTATTTGATCGCTTGCTTGTAACTTGGTTGAAATAATTTTATATAAATTTTTTGGCTTTATGTAATAGGTCACACGTATACTTGATTTTTGCCAATCAGTTTTAGTAGTAATCTCAGCATCTAAATAGCCTTTGGAATGGAGATAGTTTAAAAATATTTTTTCATTATGGTGCACATAGATTGGATCATAGTATAAGGGTTTTTCACCCATACGCATGAGACGGTTCCCATTTGCCGCTAGATTGTCTTTTCGTTTAATAGCTTTATCCCGTTTGGCCATAAGTTTAATTTTTTCTTTTTCACTGGCGGCTGTACGGATTCGGTAGCCATAAGTTGCTTCAATAGAGGCACGCTCATTTTTTATCTTTTCAAGATTAAAATGGTGATTACCCCACTGATAAAGCCATTTTTTAATGGGCATGGCTAAAAAAGTAGTGTAGGGGTGGTAAATAGAATGTTTCTGCAATGCCTTTTTATGTATATGGTTGACGCCTATAATTACTTCTTTAATGGGTACAGATTTACCAACAAATGCATGCAAGAAGCTTGCATAAATAGATAGCAATAGATATAAAATAAATTGTATAATCAGCTTTTGCTTGTCTAAGCAATACGTTTTCAAGACCTTATATTTAGAATGAAAATTTGAAGACCTACCAAAGGTACAAGATATAATACAACACTTATAGCTTCAATACAAAGTACCGCTATCATGATGGGATGTCACATAAATGTAGTATGTTTAAGGATCTATTGGCTTACTTGACGATTACATCCTATTGATCATCTATTATTGCCTTAACTGGAAATGGCGTTGTTGATACACATACCATTAAACTACTAAAAAATTTAGGAATTTTTTATTTTTTTAAACTTAGACTATGACGGATCATACAGAAAAATTAAAAGCGTTACAAATCACCATTGACAAGTTAGAAAAAACATATGGCCGGGGAGCAGTTATGCGATTAAGTGACAATCATGTGGTAGATATTCCAGTCATTTCCACAGGCTCTCTGGGTTTAGACCTGGCGCTAGGCGTAGGTGGGATACCACGTGGAAGAATTATTGAAATTTATGGACCAGAATCTTCTGGAAAAACGACACTTTCTTTACACTGTATTGCAGAGGCGCAAAAGAAAGGTGGGTTAGCTGCATTTATTGATGCCGAACATGCTTTTGATAAAACCTATGCCGAGCGTTTGGGTATAGATACAGAAAATTTGCTTATCGCCCAACCAGATGATGGGGAACAAGCGCTAGAAATAGCCGAACATCTGATTCGTTCTGGTAGCATAGACATCTTAGTTGTTGATTCTGTAGCCGCACTAGTGCCACGTAGTGAACTAGAGGGGGACATGGGTGATAGCAAAATGGGATTACAGGCACGTTTGATGTCACAAGCTTTGCGCAAACTTACCGGAACGATTAATAAAACAGGATGTGCTTGCATTTTTATCAATCAACTTAGGGAAAAAATTGGTGTGCTATTTGGTAACCCAGAAACCACTACAGGTGGCAACGCATTAAAATTTTATGCCTCTGTTCGCCTGGATATTCGTAGTATAACCGCACTAAAGGAGAGTGATGGAAGGGTATTAGGGAAACGCACCCGGGTTAAGATTGTAAAAAACAAAGTAGCACCTCCTTTTCGAGTGGTTGAGTTTGACATTGTCTATGGAGAAGGCATTTCTAAAGTTGGTGAACTTATTGATATTGGTGTAGAATTGGGTATAGTGAAAAAAGCTGGATCCTGGTTTTCCTACGAAGATCATAAACTCGCCCAAGGAAGAGAGGCCAGCAAGGAGCTCTTAAATGGCCATCCAGAACTATTTAAGAAAATAGAAGCAGATATTAAAGCAAAAATTGCCCAAGCTATGGATAAGGCTAGTAAAATATAAAGCAGCGTTGTATAGATCTACCAAGCCAGTTGGCTCATTTGGAATAGCGATACTATAAATAAAAAAGGGCCATATGGGGTGACACCCCTAATGGAGGCATCGGTAAATGGTAATATAGTAGATGTTGAAGGCTTAATACAGGCCCATCCAGAATGGATAATTTAGTTCCAGATCATAGTGTATTAAGCAGATTCAGGACTGCGCTTAGAGAAAAGAAGGCTCAGCAGCTGTTGATGCTTCGATTACGCCTACTCCTAGACGACTCATATTAATACGAAAATAGCCTATGCACAAAATTTTTAAATCAATTGATAAGAAAAGGTAAAGCCACTACTGGGTGGTTTTACTTTTTTAATTTATTGCTGATTATCAATTTATCTATTCCTTTTTATCCAATGGGTCTTCCATAACCTTCTTCAATGGCAACTGTACATAAAGCGGAGCATGAAACAAAAAAGCAATAATTTCTTGACTTACCGTAGCCATAAATTTTCTAAATAAATGGTAAGCTTCAAACTTAAAGGTTATAATAGGGTCTTGCCGCTCATAAATAGCATTTTGCACCGACTGTTTTAAATCGTCCATAGTGCGCAAATGACTTTTCCAATGTTGATCAATTACATGAAGCACAACGATGCATTCTAAATTTTTAACTAATTTTCTTCCACGAGAAGCCATAAAAGTAACAGGATCAACCGTGGCGTTAATATAAATTTTACCGTCAAAAAAAGGAGCTTCCAAGTGATGATTACTGCCTACAATGGACTGCTTAAAATAGGAAAACAGCTCTTCTTGCAATGTGGTCATGCGTTCGTAATATAGCGTTGTCAACCGCTGATAGATAGCTTCTATAAGGGCTTCTTTTTTCTTACCTACAAAAAATGATGTTGAAAAAGCATCTAAAATGCCAAATACAGCGAAAAAAATAGGATTTAGAGCGCTTGCCTCTAGTTTACTATTTTCATGCTCTATAATATTGGTTACCGTATCGTAGAGCATATTCATAATATCCACTTCAACGCCTTCGCCTAATAAAGCATGGGTCCGTCTCTGGTAGACGGCATTGCGATGGGTACCCATCTCACGGTCATACTCTAACAAACGTTTGCGCATAGCAAAGTTATTCTGTTCTACTTTTTTTTGTGCCCTTTCAATAGATCTACTGACCATGCTATGCTGAATAACTTCTCCCTCTTCCAAACCAATTCTATCCATTATAGCCGCAATTCTATCAGAACCAAAGAGACGCATTAAATTATCCTCTAAGGAAAGAAAAAATTGAGAAGAACCTGGATCGCCTTGTCGTCCAGAACGGCCACGCAACTGTCTATCTACACGCCTGGACTCATGACGTTCCGTACCAATAATAGCCAACCCACCGGCTACTTTTGAAGCTTGGGTCAATTTAATATCGGTACCACGACCTGCCATATTGGTGGCAATCGTAACCGTACCCGCCATACCGGCTTGTGCCACTATTTCTGCTTCTTTTTGATGATGTTTTGCATTTAAAATTTGATGAGAAATTTTGCGGAAATCAAGCATTTTACTCACTAATTCAGATATTTCTACTGAAGTAGTACCCACTAAAACTGGTCGTCCTTGAGTAGATAAGGCGACAATTTCTTCAATGATGGCATTAAATTTTTCTCGTGCTGTTTTGTAAATTTTATCTTCCCTGTCTTCCCGTAACAATGGCCTATGGGTTGGAACAGGTACTACCGCAAGACCATAAATATCCCAAAATTCTTCTGAATCTGTTTCAGCTGTACCCGTCATACCGGCTAGCTTATCATACATATGGAAGTAGCTTTGAAGGGTAATAGAGGCATAGGTCTGAGAAGGTTTCTCAATATGAACCCCCTCTTTTGCTTCTAAGGCTTGATGTAGACCATCTGAATATCTACGACCCTCTAATACCCGACCGGTTTGTTCATCTACAATTTTTACCTTCCCTTCAGCTACAATATAGGCCACATCCTTCTCAAATAAAGAATAGGCTTTTAATAATTGATGCAAGGCATGAATCCGTTGTGCTTTTACCTTATAGGCTTGTTGAAAATAAGAACGCTGCGCAATGCTTTCTTCATAGGTTAAGGTCGTGTCGTTTTCAATAGCTCCAATATGGGCTGCTACATCTGGTAATATAAAAAAGGAAGAATCTTTTTCTTGCTCCGTTAAATAAGCCAACCCTTTTTCAGTGATTTCAACATTGTTGTTTCTTTCATCAATCGAAAAGAAAAGAGGTTCGTCGGCTTGAGGCATCATCTTAGCATTTTCTTGTATGTAGTAAGATTCTATCTTATCTAAGATCTGACGCATGCCTTTTTCACTAAGGAATTTAATTAAAGGTTTATATCTAGGCAAGCCTCTGTAGGCACGAAAAAGGGCAAGTCCTCCTGCTTCTATGTCGCCTTCTTTTATTTTTTGCTTGGCTTCTTGTAGCAGCTTAATCACTAGTTGCTTTTGTAGTGTATACAATTGTGCAATCTTAGGCGCCAACTCTTTATAAATATGCTCATCACTCTCTTCTACGGGACCTGAAATAATAAGCGGTGTTCTAGCATCATCAATAAGTACAGAATCAACCTCATCTACAATAGCAAAATAGTGTGCACGTTGTACCAAATCGCTAGCATCTGTTACCATATTATCTCTAAGGTAGTCAAAGCCAAATTCATTATTGGTACCAAATATAATATCTGCCTGATAGGCACGTTGGCGTCCAATAGAGTAGGCCATATAGTTATCTATACAATCCACTGTAAAACCATGAAATTCAAAAATAGGTGCCATCCATTCCGCATCTCTTTTGGCCAAGTAATCATTGACGGTAACCACATGAACCCCTTGATGGCTTAATGCATTTAAAAAGGCAGCTAAGGTTGTAATCAAGGTCTTACCTTCGCCTGTAGCCATTTCAGCTATTTTTCCTTGGTGTAAAACCATTCCGCCTATCAATTGGACATCGTAGTGTACCATTTCCCAAACAACCCTATGGCCACTTACCTGCCATTGATTGTGCCAAATGGCTTTATCGCCCTCTATGGTCACATAAGACTTACTGGCCGCAATGGCTTGATCATGCGGATGCAACGACACGCTTAAGGCGCTATGATCTCTAAAACGGCGCGCGGTCTCTTTTACAATGGCAAAAACAGGTGGCAATACTTGATCTAAAATGGTGGCCAATGCTGCTTTGTGTTGCTTTTTTAACTGCTCTAATCGTTTATATTGGTCGATCCTTATGTTAGCTATAGCCAAAGCATCGGTCAATGGTTCATCCGCTGATTTATTGAGTTGTTCCATTTCAGACCTAATAGGCTGTAAATGGGCAGCTATCTCTTGACGAATCGCTGTAACTTTTTCCCGTAATGCATCATGGGAAAGAGACTGTAACAATGTATAAATTTGGTTGATTTCTTCTACTTTTTGCTTATAAAAACGGAGTTGTTTTTCTTTTTTTGAAGTAAAAATTCTGGTAAAAAGTTGATTGAGCATCTTTGTATAAGTGAGTACAAAACTAGGGATCATAAAAATTGGTGTCATGCTAAAACAAAATGGCACCAAAGGTAAGCTAATACTTATTTATATCCACCATCCACATTATGCTAAACAGACAAGTGGATCGAAAAAGGGCTGTAGCTTATCAAAGCCAAACAGGTTTAGAAATCAGTGCTAGGCTTAAATGTAAGGCATAAAGCGGTGATGAGAGGACTCGAACCTCCGGCCCACGGATTTTCAGTCCGATGCTCTACCGACTGAGCTACATCACCAAATTAGTTATTTTAATAAGGGTAGCAAGTTACTTATTTTATCATGTTTACACAAGCAGATTCAAGATAAAAAAGTGTACTGGACTGAAGAATTAGAAGAGAAAAATATTAATTTTATCTTCTTGTATTTGATTTTTATCAAGTTAAACGAAGGGCCTCAAATGAGAAGCAATACAATTAGCCATTTTAGTTCATCAGCAAAGACTAAAATAGTGTTAGCCTTATTCATTAAGAAGATTTAACACTAAGCCAGTTATGATCCAAGTATGGGGTAACCGTTTAAACGATTCAAACTTGGAAAGGTCAGCGCAAATGACTTCTTGTGTGCATCTTGAAATTATCAGAAAAATAGATGATATTTATAAGGAACATCCAGCATTAAACATTACGTGATGCTTTATTTTAAATGCATGCAAATATGAAAAAACATATTCCCAATTGCTTATCGCTTTTAAACCTAAGCAGTGGTGCAATAGGTACCTTATTGGCGTTAAACGGCCATTTGATATATGCTGCTTACAGTATCTTTGTAGGCGCTTGTTTTGATTTTTTAGATGGTTTTGCTGCTAAACTACTACGTGCGCAATCGTCCGTTGGTAAGCAATTAGATACATTGGCAGATCTTATTACTTTTGGCATGCTGCCTGCAGCAATCTGCTATATGTTGATTAAAACCTATGAAACCTGCCCATATCGTCCTTATTGCGCTTTGTTCATCATTATCTTTTCTGCGCTTAGGCTAGCTAAGTTTAATGTAGATCCCAGACAAGTAGATCAATTTATAGGGCTGCCTACACCGGCTAATGCGATGCTAATAGCTATATTGCCTATAATGGTAGAGCGTTCTGTTTATCCCTTTTTGGTGCATGGCTTAACCCAGACGATGGTATTGCCTTTATTAACGATACTACTTTCTTATCTATTGGTTGCCAATATTCCATTTATAGCTTTAAAATTTCAAGGATTTTCTTTTCAAGCGAATCGAGCGCGCTATTTTTTGATTGTGGTATGTACAGTATTAATCGCCACAATGCATATTGAAGGACTTTTTTGTAGCCTTTGGTTATATATATTACATGGCTTATACAAAGCCAAAATTGGATAAAGCACTCTTCGATTACCCAAAGTATGAAACAAAAAATTTTAACCGGTGATAGGCCAACTGGCAGCCTCCATTTAGGTCATTACATAGGCTCCTTACAGAACAGAGTCCAACTGCAACATGCATACGACCAGTACATCTTAGTGGCAGATCTACAAGCTTTAACAGATCATTTTGATCAGCCAGAAAAAATTACCAAACATATTATTGAAGTTGTAAAAGATTACTTAAGTGTTGGCATTGATCCCAACCAAACCACTATTTTCATTCAATCTCGCATACCAGAAATTGCAGAATTAACGATCTATTACCTAAATCTTGTTACTTTGAGCAGATTAAGCAGAAACCCGACTGTAAAACATGAAATGCACCAAAAAGGATACCATGAAGCCATGCCGCTAGGGTTTCTCTGTTATCCGATTAGTCAAGCGGCAGACATTACGCTATTTCAAGCAGAATGGGTACCTGTTGGGGATGATCAGTTGCCGATGATTGAACAGACGAATGAAATCGTTAGATGCTTTAATAGAATCTATGGTACCAAAGTTTTAAAAGAATGTAAAGCAGTTTTAAGTAAAACATCTAGGTTAGTAGGTATAGATGGCAAATCCAAATGCAGTAAATCATTGGGCAATGCCATTGCGCTCTCCGATCCACCAGAAATGATCAAACAAAAGGTCTTTCAAATGTATACAGACCCTGATCATATTAAAGCGAGCCATCCTGGTCGTGTAGAAGGCAATGTTGTATTTGCTTATCTGGATGCTTTTCATAGTGACCAAGAAGCTATTGTCTCCTTAAAGGTCCACTACAGACGCGGCGGGCTAGGCGATGTAGCCATTAAAAACATCTTAAACGATAGTTTACAACTTTTTTTGGCACCAATCAGAGAAAAAAGAAATTGTTTAGATGCTACCATGGTAAAAGAAATACTACATCAGGGTACTGCAAAAGCAGCTCAATTGGCAAAAGAAACGATGGAAATGGTACGAGAAGCGATGCGTATTAAATTTACGTAATCGGCCTTGAAGTATGGAATAGAGCCTTATAAAATCTATGACTATAGTTGAGTAGATCATAAAAAGATACATACTGATAGCGAAGCAAGTTCCGCTGCTGCATGGAGTCGATACAACCAGGTATGGTTACGATATATATCAGAATTATTGGAATTAAAAGTATACAATACCAATAAATCTGCTGCCAGCAGACCGACCGATAACCATGCATGTACCTTAAACAGCCGGTTAGTAGAAACATTCTTATTCATAGATAATGCCAGTATCTTAAGGCCACAAGGTATTAATAAAGGCGGACAGCATTTTACGCCAGAAATAAAAGCGTCACATGCTCCTCCACGGGAAATGCCTAAAATATCGGGAAAGTTATGTTGATAAAATACGGTAGGATTAACGTATTTAAACTCTATGGTATCCACAAATCCTACTTCTATCGTCTGAAAGCAAAAAAAGTAAATAGGAACCATGAACTTTGAATATAAAAACGGAACCATATAAAACAAAAATTTTAATTAAAATTTAATTCAAAACAAGCCAATGGTAAAACGAATGGTTTGGGCTTAACTCAGGATGAAAAGTAGCTACGACAATATTATTTTGACGAAGCAACATGGGTCTACCTGCCAAGGAAACAAGGACTTCTACATCTTGACCTACAGAAGTAACTTCAGGCGCTCTAATGCACACCATTTCGAGGGGTGATAGACCCAATAAACTAGTTCCCAGGCCGACAAAACTATTGATTTGCCGACCATAAGCGTTGCGCTTTACTTCAATATCAATAAGCCCTAGATAGTCCCTTGCAACAGGAGTAGGACGAGATAGGATAATCAGACCCGCACAAGTGGCCAAAATTAGTTTCCCTTGTTGCGCAAATGCTATGATGGCTTCTTTCCAGTTCAAAGGCTTCATAAGTTTCAAGAGTGCAGTTGATTCTCCTCCAGGAATAATTAAAATCTGGATTTGGCCCAGTTCTTCTGGTTTTTTGATCAATTGACTTTGCATACCGAATCGTTCTAAAGCCTTTTGATGCAAGTTGAACCCTCCTTGCAAAGCAAGTATTCCAAACATTTTAATATCCCCTGTTAGCAAGGATCTCTTTTTCTGAAAGATGATCAGTAGGCGTTCCCAATAAAGGTGCTCCTAAAGCCTCAGATACTTTTGCCAGAATATTTGGATCTTGAAAGTGGGTGGTTGCCTGTACAATTGCACTTGCTCGTTTTTTCGGATGTTCTGACTTAAAAATTCCAGACCCGACAAAAATGGCTTCTGCCCCTAAACGCATCATTAAAGCAGCATCTGCTGGAGTAGCAATACCTCCGGCTGCAAAATTAGGTACAGGCAATGTACCTTCCCTTGCAACTGCTTCGACCAAATGTAGAGGAGCGCCCCACTCTTTTGAGGTGCGTTGAAGTTCTTCACTGCTCAAATTAGCAAGGGATCGAATTTGACGCTGAATAGTACGCATGTGTTTAACTGCTTGCATCACATCTCCTGTGCCGGCCTCCCCTTTTGTGCGTAAAAGGGCTGCTCCTTCTCCAATTCGACGCAGCGCTTCTCCTACATTGCAACACCCGCAGACAAAGGGAACTTTAAACGGATGTTTATTAATATGAAAGGCGCCATCTGCTGGTGTCAAAACCTCACTCTCATCGATAAAATCAACCTCTAATGCTTCTAATATTTCTGCTTCAACAAAGTGACCAATACGAACTTTAGCCATAACTGGAATAGAAACAGCTTCCATGATTTCTCGTATCTTCTGGACATCACTCATACGAGCCACTCCACCTTGTACCCGAATATCGGAAGGAACCCGCTCCAAAGCCATTACAGCAACGGCACCTGCGTCTTCTGCTATTTTTGCTTGATCTGAAGTGGTAACATCCATAATGACACCGCCTTTTAGCATTTCAGCAAGCCCTGTTTTTAAATTTATTGGTTGATCCATCATTTTGAATTATCTTAACTTAAGTTTTTTGTTGGGCGTATTGATACAAAACGTCTAAGATTTACTCCATTGCTTTTGAATGGCATCAAGAAAATTAGGCTAAAAAATGAATACTATACGCTATTTAAAGACCTAATAATAAGTAACTACATACTAAATTCGATATAACTTAAAGTCTCAAATCCAAAGGTTGATCTCTAAAGTTTATCGTTTCCATAATGATGCGCAACAAGTAGGCCTAAAGTAGGATAAGCAGCAACCTCCGCTATACCAGTGGACGGATATTTTTAATCTTCCCGTTCTTGATGGTCTATGAATGTTATAATCTCTTGCTTAACCCCCTCCAACTCGTTATTATTGGCCAATACAACTAAAATTTTTAAAAGCTTAGTGTAATCTTCCATCAGTCGCAAATATTTTTTATTCAACTTCTCCAATCGAATAAAATAGGGGTCGCTTATCATATCATTTGACTCATCGCTATACTTATATCCATCTCCCTTAGGGACGTAAGGACGGCTTTCATCTTCATCTTGTTTTTTATTTTTTGCATGTATATTTGGAAAATCATTGGCAAAATCATAGTGTATTATTTTACCAATCTGTATAATAAAGGCTTCTTTTATATCCGCTTCTTTTAGCTTATTATAAAGCGTATTACGGGCAATACCTAGCTTACTAGCCAATGCTTTCATTCGAAAACCACTCTTCTTAATAGCCTCTTCCACTATTTTTCCTTTATGTTGTTCCATGACTAGAATATAAATATCTGAAAATAAAACAAAAAATAGTATATTTACAGAATAAGTTTATATAAACTTGCTCATTAAATGTACAAATATTGTATAAAAATTGATAAATATATAAAAATAATAAAATCGTAACTTACAAAATTAAGTTTGTTGTTTTATGCTAAAATTGAAAATGACTATTGGAGGCCTATGCGCTTCAGATAAATCTCTATAAACAGGCTATAGCAAATGGGGATATTTTTCTTTTATTTAATCTTCTTTTCTTTCATTTTCTATAAACTTTATCATTTCCTTTTTAAGGTCTACCGACTCGTTGTTATTGACTAAAAGAATTAAAACTTTAAAAAGTTTATCGTAATCCTCCATGAGCTTTATATATTTTTCGCTTAAAGCGTGTAATTTAAAGAAATATGGATTTTTATATAGATGGTCATAAAGTGGCAATTCATCCGCGTCAGGAACTACTACAGACTTATCTGGATAGATGCGCTCAAAGCTATTTGTAAATTTAGCAGCTACTCTTTTATACACTTCTGGAAAAACGTCAGAAAAGTCGTAGTGTATGATATTGCCCACACGTATGATAAAGGAATCCTCTAACTCTGCTTGCTTTAATTTGGTATAAAGGGTATTACGGACAATACCTAATCGCTCCGCCACTACTTTCATTTGATAACCAGTTTTTTTAATGGCTTTTTTAACTATTTCCCCTTTATGCTTTTCTGTGAGCTGTTCCATAAACGCAATATAAGTAACGATGAGAGATACAAAAAAGCACCATTTTTGCTTAAATGTGTTGATACAACTGACAATAAAATGCACATATATTGTATCAATATTGTTAACTATACTTTTAGAAAAAAACCTTATTTTAGTGAAAGTTAGGTTTGTTTTTTTTCAAAAACAAATTGAAAATAGATTTAGTAGGTTAGATTGCGGTTAAACAATAGTTGTTGTACAGACGCTTGTAGAGAGTTGGCCAAGGTGATAGATTGAATGCGTTATGCACTGGGTACCCTATTGATTTTACTGCTGAATGTTCTTTTAATTTTTGTATACAAAGCATGCCAATTGATTGAGGATAATCCTCTACCATGCTGTGCTTTTATTAAAAACAAGCCAGAAAAAAACAACAATACGAAATTAGGCAACCAAACACAGATAAACATAGAGCAGGTATTTGCGATTGCCAAATCTCTTCCAACCATAGAAAGAATATGCTGCAGCAGTATAAAAAAGAAGCTAATCATTACAGAAATTCCAAAACCACCTCGCCTAATAAGGCAACCTAGAGAACTACCTAACAAAAATATAATAACACATTGTATAACTACTGCAAATCGAATTTCTCGTTCATATAAAGCTTCATTTAATGCTGTATTAAATAAGTTTCTATTATCTTCTTGCATCATTAACCTATGGGTTATCTTCTTTACGTTATGCAAGGCCTCTTGAACAATCCTTTGCAAGATATAGTCATTGGGCTGACCATTAGAGGCTATATTTGTATGGATTTTATGAGCTATAAGTTGGTCTCTAAATAATATAAAATCAGCATCTGTATACGCATCTAATACCGCGTTAGGTTGTTCTACAGAATGGTACCGAATAGCCTGTTCTGCAAGCAACTTTTTAATCTTTTGCTCCCAGTGAACCACTTGCTTCCCCCTTTCTTTAATCATTTTTTTGAGGTGTGGAGGGGTTCTTGTTCTTGCATCATATGCATACTCTTCATTTGTTTTGCCAAATTTCAAAGCTTCCAAGCTAATCCTTATTTTTTGATTTGAAAAATGATTTCTATAAAAAGATGGTTTTTGATCCCCATGATTATTTTTAGCAGGCAAAGGCTCTAGATAATTATGTCCATTGGTCAGTTCCATGACCAAATAGCCTTTGTCTGGTGTAGTGTAGAGTCTACCTTCCTCTGCAATGGTTATAGAAACGGTTCCATATCTTTTGGTATAGTCATAGACTATAATGCCTTCCATATGCTCGTTATCTATTTTTTTTTTGTCTACCCGAATACTATATCCTGGTATATTATTACAAATAATACCTTCTTGAATAAACAAAGTAGATTTTTTTGCACAAATATCTTCAACTAAACCAAATATTTTAGGCTTACTATTTGGATGAATATAGTTCCGAAAATAGAAGAACCATGCACTTAAAAAAAGAATAAATATAAAAGGAAACCGTAGGATACGTTGTAACGAAAGGCCTACAGAACGCATAGCAGTTAATTCAAAGCTTTCAGAAAGGTTACCAAAAACCATAAGAGAGGTTATTAGAATGGCAATAGGAAACACTTCAGGTAATGCAGATAAAGATAAGTAATAAAACAACTTTATATAGATATCCATGCCCAACCCTTTACCTGAAATTCCACTAAAAGATATAAAAAAAGCTTGTATAACCAATACAAAAAGTACCAGCACAAGCAATAGCAGAAAGGTGGGTATAAAGGTGCGTAATAGTAGCTTATCAATTTTTTTGATAAAAATATTGCTCATTTTTGTGAATTTGTGGCTAACTTTACAGTAAATATAAGTACAATTTCCTATTACCTATACAACCTAATAAAGATAATCTATGGCGAGGTAGCTCAGGCGGTTTAGAGCGTCGGATTCATAACCCGAAGGTCAGGGGTTCAACTCCCCTCCTCGCTACATCTCTTTTTTATATGGTTGCGGTTTATGACCTGTTTTCCCTATTTGGATGAGAATTGATATTATAACCTGTTGTCCTCAGTTATTTGAAAGCCCACTTAAACATTTTATCTTTCAAAGGGCTATAGCACAGCAGCTGCTTTCGATCCACCTACATAACTTGCGTGCGTATACTTCATGTAAACATGGTAAAATTGATGATCAACTCTATGGTGGCGCTGCTGGGATGTTGTTAATGATAGAGCCAGTTGCGAATTGTATTAGAGCACTGCAAAAACAAAGACAGTATGATGAGGTTATATATATGGCTCCAGATGGCGAGCCATTGGATCAAAATCTTGTCAATAAATGTTCACTCAAGCAACATTTGATGCTATTGTGTGGCCATTATAAAGGGATAGATGAACGCATACGTGAACACTTTATTACCCTAGAAATCAGTATTGGGGACTACGTCCTTTCTGGGGGAGAACTCCCTGCACTCATCTTAGCAGACGCGATGGTTCGGGTTATACCAGGTGTTATATCAGACGCTTCTTCTGCACTGACCGACTCTTTTCAAGATGGATGTGTAGCACCACCTGCTTATACAAGACCTTACAATTTTGAGGGTAAAAAAGTTCCAGATGTATTATGCTCTGGTAATCACAAAGCTATTCAGGAGTGGATCCAGCAAGAAAAAATAGACAGAACAAAAAAAAGAAGACCAGATCTACTGAAACATTAGCAAGACACTTCTTATGTGTTATGTGCATAACCAATCAATACATGATGGATGAGATGCCGTCCATACGGTTTAACCCATTGATCTTAACCATTGTGTATAGCTTGGATCAAGCATTGTTTCTTGTACTAAACCAATGGCACCATTGCAGCATGGATTTATTTTTTATACTAGTAACCAGCACTTTTTTTTGGATTCCACTTTATATTTTGCTTATATGGTTGATTAAAAAAGCACTGGGATGGAATGGTGTGATCTGCTTTATCTTGACCATTATTATAGCAGATCAATGTTCTGCCACATGGCTTAAACCACTTTTTGCAAGATATCGGCCTTGTTGCATGCTGCCCATTGCAGAGGTTCATCTTATTGGTACCTATCAGGGTCTATATGGTTTCCCATCCTCTCATGCGAGTAATACATATGCTTTTGCGATGCTTTTTTGGCGCATTTTTAAAAATAAGTATAAATTTAGTTACTTATTTTTTATCTGGGCTACTATTATTTCATATGGTCGAATATATGGCGGGGTACACTATCCACTGGATGTTTTCGCAGGTGGTGTAGTGGGCTGCTGCATAGGACTATTGATGCATGCAGCCTATCAAAAAGCAACCAATGGCTATAGATACAAAAGCTAAATAGAATGCATCTCCACTAGCATTCCACAACATTTGAACAATGATCAAATACCTTGTTACCACCTAATCTAAAGGAATTAAAATACACCGTTACATATAGCTTATTTTGTTATTCAAAAAGAGAATTATAAAAGATCCGACTATAGTGGACCGAAAAAATCGGACAGAAAATTAGATACTTTGTTTCGTATTGTACTAGTTTTATTATTTCACAAACGAGTTTATAAAATGGGAAGAAAAAAGGTTAGAAAGTTTAGTTCAGTAGAGAAGACTAAAATAGTCTTAGATTTATTAAAAGAAGAATTGACGTTAGTAGAGTTATCGTCCAAGTATGGAGTAACTAGCAAAACACTTCAAAATTGGAAACATCAGTTTATGGAGCATGCTTATTTAGCTTTTGATCCATCCAAAGTTGTTAGTGCATACAAAGATGAAATAGCTCATTTAAAGGATGAAAATGATTCCTTAGCCAAGACATTAGGTAAAACTACAGTTGAGCGGGACTGGGCAGTGGGAAAGCTAAAGAGCTTGGACTTATTAAGTAAAAAAGGTCTTGTCGAATCCAAGCTTACTCATTTACCTAAGGCAAGACAATGTAAATTATTATCGATTAATCGTTCTTTTTTATATTATAAATCTAGTATAGAAGATAGTTTTAATAAGGAGCTTATCAATAAAATAGCTGATATTTATATCGATCATCCAGAATACGGATACCGTTATATATATAACCAGTTATTAGAAGATGGTTTGTCTATAGGAAAAAATCGTGTGCTACATTATATGCGTAGAATGGGCTTATGTGCTGTTTATCCGCGTAAAAAAGTTTTTACTTCTTTTAAGTCTTCTAAATATAAAGCACATGGTTATTTACTAGATAAGTATTGGTTTTCCTCTGGTCAGACCAGGCGTCTTTATGTACCTAAATCAAATCAGGTTTGGAGCGGGGATATAACTTATATTAAAACTAATAATGGATTTATCTATTTTGCAGCTATAATAGACTGGCATAGTAAGGCTATATTGAGCTATAAAGTATCTAACAGTATGGATACAACACTTGTAACAGATATTTTAGAAGAAGCTCTTAGCAAATATCCTGCTCCAGAGTACTTTAATAGCGATCATGGAAGTCAATATACCAGTCATGGTCACATACAATTGTTAAAAAAGTATGGTATTAAAATATCAATGAATGGGCAAGGTAGAAGTATTGATAATGTAGTTATAGAGCGTTTTTTTAGAACAATAAAATATAACTGCTTGTTTATAAATGACTTTAAAAATATTAAAGAGATTAAACAGGGCATTAACGATTACATGCATAAATATAATTACAACAGATTTCATTCTAGTATTAAATATCAAAAACCTATGAACGTCTATCTTACACATGTAAAAAATCAATACGCTAAAGCAGAAATAACACGGAAACAAAATTTATAAAACTTTGTCCGATTTTTTCGGTCCACTATAGACTTCAAGAGTGGTGATAGGGAAGGCTTAGTAGACTCATCAAAATAGTTCATTTATTACAAGCCGAGCAATTCTCTTTTAAAGCAACTGATAGTACTTCCTCGAAAGCCATAGGTTAAACGGTAGCATGGAGGATGCTATGGGATAAAAATGCGATGCTACAATATTATGCAAAAAGATGCAAATATTTTTTTGATAAACCACATGCTGAGGTATATGAAGTTATGGACAAATCCCACACGCTACTAATTCATCAGTATACTGCGATAGCTTTCTATATTTTTTAAAGCAATGCCGGTACCACGCACTACGGCTTGTAAAGGCTCTTCTGCAACATGGACAGGCAGCTTCGTTATATTATGCAACCGTTTATCTAAACCGCGCAATAAGGCTCCCCCTCCTGTTAAATGGATGCCATTCTTGTATATATCAGAAGCCAATTCAGGTGGCGCCATTTCCAATGCCTTTAGGACCGCATCGTCAATTTTTACAGCCGACTCCTCTAAAGCAACCGCTATTTCTCTATAGCTTACGGATATAATATTCGGAATACCGGTCATAAGGTCTTTGCCATGTACTGCGTAATCAGCTGGTGGTTCCAATAGATCCATCCAAACTGCCCCAACAGCTATTTTAATTTGTTCTGCTGTACGCTCTCCAATCACTAGATTATGCTGCTTGCGCATATAGTCCAGTATATCCTTATTAAAAGCATTGCCTGCCACTTTAATAGATTGATCACAGGCAATCCCAGATAAAGAGATAACGGCTATTTCTGTTGTGCCACCACCAATGTCCACAATCATACAGCCAACAGGCTCTCCAATGTTTACGCCTATGCCTATAGCCGCCGCTATAGGCTCATAAACCATATACACCTCTTTGGCACCTGTATGGGCAGCAGAGTCTCGAACAGCCCGTTTTTCCACATCAGTGGTACCAGATGGGATACAAATGATAATTCTGTTAAAGAATGGAGTAAACAAACCTAATTTTCTTTTAGACAACATTTTGATCATACCTTGAATCATAAGCTCTGCTGCATGGTAATCTGCAATTACACCATCTCTAAGGGGTTTAATGGTCTTTATCGTATCATGTGTCTTTTCATGCATTTGCATAGCCGCCTTCCCTACTGCTATCATCTTATTGGTATGTCTATCTATTGCTATAATAGAGGGTTCATCTACAACAATTTTATCGTTGTGTATAATTAAAGTATTGGCTGTTCCTAGATCGACAGCGATATCTATGTAAAAATATTTCAAAATTCCCATATAACTTATACCCAACAGATTGATGCGTTTGTATCCATTAAAAATTTTTAGTAGCATCTATTCAATGCTTAGGTTATAGCGTTAAAATTTATGCAATGAAAGCGCTACGCCATCAAAGCAAGCATAGGTATCATGCGAAACCCAATCTCCCAAATTACAATAGCTGCTTGAATCGTTTAACGCCTTTATATATGGACAATGTGTATGACCAAATATATAAAATTCGTGGTGATTAAAAGGTTCTATTCGATCCTTGCAATACTGAAATATAGGGTCCTTTTTTTCGAAAAAAGAAGGCGCATCATTCATATGTTTGCAACAGGGCAATCTACCTTTTTTTTTTGTAAAATACCAATCTATGGTGCCGTATATCCAATCAGCTGGTAACATTCGCACAAAAAATTGGAGCCAATCACTATGATATAATCTGTGCAATAGCTTATAACGTGTAGTAGGGTTAATCGTATCACCATGACCAACTAAAAATCGCTTATCAGAAAGCGTAATGGATGCTGGTTTCCTAAACAACTGTACCCCACATTCTTGTGTAAGGTAGTCTATAGACCAACCATCATGGTTTCCTAAAAAAAAATAGACAGGTATGCCTGCTTTATAAAATGCCCCAAGTGTTGCTTGAAATCGAATCGCCCCTTTGGGCACAAGATATTTATATTCAAACCAAAAATCAAAAATATCGCCCAGTAAAAATAGTGCTTGTGCTTGTGGCTTAATAGCCTCTAGCCAAGCTATTATTTTATCCTCTCGT
Source organism: Cardinium endosymbiont cEper1 of Encarsia pergandiella (assembly GCF_000304455.1). Taxonomy (NCBI): domain Bacteria; kingdom Pseudomonadati; phylum Bacteroidota; class Cytophagia; order Cytophagales; family Amoebophilaceae; genus Candidatus Cardinium; species Cardinium endosymbiont of Encarsia pergandiella. The sequence goes on along the minus strand of NC_018605.1, from coordinate 386,214 downwards.
TTAGGAGGACGATTTATACCACTCGGGCGAAGTGGTAAATGTACATCGGATATAAAAAAAATTTTTTTCTCTATTTTAGGTATGTGTATCAAAGCTATAAGCTAATAAAGTTGTATCCTTAAGGTCAGAAAATGTCCAAATGTTACTTTAAATGAAATGGTGGCATCGCCATCCAAACAAAGCTTATGTTTTTTTAGGTAGCAACATAAGATAGCCCTTTAATTTAACCAAAAAATCATTAGCTTTGCACTTACCCAAGCCATCCCGCTTTCGTTCTATATGCTTAGGAAACCTATACCACTTTACATCTTAAACTAAATAGATAAATGTCTACTATAGATAGTGCTTTGAACCAATCCAATCATAGCTTTAAAGAATTGATTGCGCATGCACAAGCTTATGGATTTATTTACCCGTCTAGTGAAATTTATGATGGTTTACAGTCCATTTATGATTATGGTCCTTATGGCGTGGCATTAAAACGGAATCTACAAAACTTTTGGTGGCAAAGCATGACCCAATGGCATCAAAATATTGTAGGGATTGATGCAGCCATTATGATGGATCCTACTACTTGGAAAGCCTCCGGTCATATAGATGGTTTTACAGACCCAATGGTAGACAATAAAGACTCCCAAAAGCGCTACCGTGTCGATCTACTGATAGAGGAACATGCTGCGCAATTGGTTGCCCAAGGAAAGTCGGCTGAAGCAAAAGTCCTAATCACGCAGATGGAAGGCTGTTTACAAACGGCTGACCTATCTGGGTTAGATCAACTGCTGCAAGCCTTTACGATTGTATGCCCCCTATCTAAGACCGCTCATTGGACCCCTGTGCGTCAATTTAATCTTATGTTTGCTACGCGGATGGGTGCACAAAATGATGCTACGACCATCTATTTACGACCAGAAACGGCGCAAGGTATTTTTGTAAACTTTTTGAATGTTCAAAAAACAGCACGGATGAAAATTCCCTTTGGGATTGCCCAAGTGGGTAAAGCCTTTCGCAATGAGATTGTAGCCCGTCAATTTACGTTCCGTATGCGTGAGTTTGAGCAAATGGAAATGCAATTTTTTATCCAACCTGGAACAGAAAAAAAATGGTTTGACTATTGGCAAGAAACCCGTACGCATTGGTATGGCCGCCTGGGTATCAATCCGCAAAAGATCCATATACATCCCCATAAGCAACTGGCCCATTATGCAGCCGCTGCAGTGGATATCGAATATGCTTTCCCATTTGGCTTTAAAGAGGTAGAAGGCATTCACTCGAGAACAGACTTTGACCTAAAGAGCCATGCATACCATGCTAAAAAGAAATTACAATACTTCGATCCTGATACCAAAAAGAGTTACATACCCTACGTTATAGAGACGTCTGTAGGCCTTGACCGATTGGTTTTAATGCTATTGAGTAATGGTTTAGAAAAAGAGAACCATTTAACAAATGGACCAGAAAAGACCAGCAGAACCTATTTAAAATTTCCACCTCCATTGGCACCTGTTAAAGCAGCTATTTTTCCACTGGTACAAAAGGATGGATTGGCTGAAAAAGCGCTAGCATTGTTTGATGAGTTGAAATATGATTTTCGCGTTGTATATGAAGCTACCCAATCTATTGGCAAGCGGTATACCCGACAAGATCTTATCGGTACACCTTATTGTATTACAATTGATTACCAGACATTAGAAGATGAAACCGTTACCATACGTGAACGTGATTCTATGGCACAATACCGGATCCAGATGGCTGAAATAGCCCATCACTTACATACCAAAACGGCTATAAAATCACTCCTATTACCACTAAAAAACTAGAGTTACACTTGGTTTATTGAAGAAATAGTGGTATCGTTGCAGCGTACCTATTCCTAGGGGAATTAGCTCAGTTGGCTAGAGTGTCTCGATGGCATCGAGAAGGTCGGGGGTTCGAATCCCCCATTCTCCACCAGATAAAAGCCTATACCTTCATGATGCATAGATTGATTTCCGTAGCTGTACAGCTGCTTCATCTCAGCTATTTATGGCTTATTCCGATTATTTCCTGTGTTGCGCAACAAACACCAGAAGGTGGTCCCCCTGATGAAACCCCTCCTAAGTTGATCCGTTCCTTTCCAGAAAATGGCTCTTTAAATTTTAAGGGTAAACAAATCCGACTTACCTTTGATAAAGATATTGCTGTTGAAATTAGGAATTTCCAGATCATGCCCAAGCTAGACCAGCCTAAAAATAAAAAAGCCTATAGCTATACCATAAATGGAAAAACGCTAGAACTTACCCTTCATGTTCCTCTAAAAGAGGAGACTACTTACGCTATTCACTTCAATAAAGCAATTAAAGATAGGCATGAAGGTACAAAAGCAACAGGTGATCCGATAATTTTTAGTACAGGTGCCTTTATAGATCCTATTACCATTACAGGTAAAACAAAAGAATTGTTAACCAATAAACCAATAGGAGAGGTAAGTGTGTATCTCTATAATGCCGCACGAGACCCCAAAGAGTGGCAGGAAAAAGGTATCCCAGATTATTATACTACTGCTGACAAAGATGGAAATTTTACCATAAAATGCATCCGCTTAGGCAAGTATTACATACGGGCTACTACTGGACAAAATAATACCTATAAAATTGATTATGAAAAAGATAAATATGGATTCTTTAAAGAAACTATTGATTTAAATGACAATCGAGAAGAAGTAGTAATTCCGCTGATTGCATCTGATGTACGTCCTTTAAAGTTGCTACGGGGAACACCCCAAAAAGGTTTTTTTGAAATAGTCTTTAACAAAGCAGTAACCCACTACGAACTGACACCCCTTGAAACCATAGGTGCAAAGGGAAAGCCGCAGCTATATAGCTTGCTTTCAGAAAAATCACCTAAAATAATCAATATATATAATACTTTTGGCCTCCTGGAAGGAGATGCTTTTAAAGTTAAGGTAAAAGCTGAGGATGCTTTGCATAGGTCATTGGAAGAAAGTATAGCCATTAAATTTAAAGAAGGAAAAGCAGAAGTTACCAAATTTGGCTTAAGCCATAGGCTGTCGAACAGCGTACGCCCTTCTATATGCGCTGATTTTACAGAATCCATCTTATTTAACAAACCGATTAAAACATTTAAAGAAGCAGGTATATACTTTGAAGGCAAAAATCAAGAGAAAATTTCACTACAAGCAAACGAATGGGTGTGGAATGACAACCAAACCAAGCTTACCATACGCAAACATTTTACACCAGAAGAGATCTGTCAGTTTGCTACAAAAGAAAATAAAAATGCAAGCAAGCTTATAGACCAAATAGTCACTTTACAGATAGAACCAGGTGCTTGCACGGCATTTGATCAATCAACCAACAAGAAGATTATACAAACCTATACACTCCGCAGAAAAGAAGCAACCGGGACTATTTCAGGAAAAGTAGAGACCACTACGCCCTATTTCATTATTGAGCTACTGGATGAAAAAGATCAATGTGTAGATGCCATTCGAAATACAAAAAAGTATCAATTTAGAATGGTTCCACCTGGTACCTATAAAATGCGCTTATTGGTACTGAATGAAGCAGAAGCGGAGTGGTCTCCTGGAGACATCCTTCAAAACATTGAGCCAAATCCTGTAATTTTTTACGAAAAAGAAATTAACGTGACAGAGAAATGGGAAGTAGCCGATATTGATTTTACCTTTTAAAGGGTTGGTAATACCGATTGTTTCAAATGATTGATATTTATACAGATGGTGCTTGTAGAGGAAATCCAGGTCCAGGTGGATATGGCGTTATTGTAAAACAGAATGGTGATATAAAAACCTTTGCGCAAGGCTATAGAAAAACAACCAACAATCGAATGGAATTATTGGCGGTAATCATAGCTTTAGAAGCCCTACCAGAAGGGGGACAAATCGTTACCGTCTATTCCGACTCCAAATATGTAGTAGATGCTATAGAAAAAGGATGGCTTAAAAATTGGCTTAAAATAGATTTCAAAGCAAAAAAAAATCCTGATCTATGGAAGCGTTTTTGGATGGTCTATCAAAAGCACCTTGTTCATTTTTGTTGGATTAGGGGACATGCAGGCCACTGTGAGAATGAACATTGTGATCGCCTTGCTGTCACAAGCAGTTATGGGAATTTGCTGATAGATACCTATTATGAAAACAATAGGTAACTTATAGGTGTAGTGGCCCGAAAAAATCAGACAGACAAATATTATAATTTTATTTCCTTGCAAAGGTACAACATAGATCGGACAGATCCAGCAAACAATCTTTATTAAATTTTAAACCAAAACACTAATCTAACCCTTTCTTTAAAAAACGCCATAGAACACCTAACCAATAGCTAAGTCTGATGGGGCAGCACGTTTTAAGTCTCTTTCTTTAATAGTTTGACGCTTATCGTATAGTTTTTTACCACGTGCTAAGGCAATCACTAGCTTAGCAAACCCACGTTGATTGATAAACAATTCCACCGGAATAATGGCAAGCCCTTTGGCTTGGTTTTTGGACAATTGTTGCAATTCTTTTTTTTGCAACAATAATTGACGATCACGTTTTTCTTCATGATTGTAGAGGTTCCCATATAGATAGGCACCTATATGCATCCCTTTTATCCAAAGAGATCCTTCTTTAAAGTAACAATAGGCTTCCTGCAGGGAGGCTTTGCCCATTCGAATAGACTTTATTTCTGTCCCTTGCAACATAAGACCAGCTGTACACCTATCTAAAAAAGTATAGGCAAAATGGGCCTGTCTATTCTTAATGCAAAGCTTTGTAGGGAATGGGGGTTTCTTACCTGACATTGGGGTTTAAAAAATAATTTGTATGGACTTTTTCCAAAACTAAAAAATAAAATAGTAAAAGCAGCCAAACCTTGTTCATTACTGGCCACCACTACTACACAAAATAAAAAATAAGCCTTATGTTACTTCTATACAGGGTCAAATTTTTAGATACACCAAATCATATTCTATAAAATTATACTATATTGCATCAGAGTTTGTAGAAACATAAAATAGTGTATATACTATGAAACAAAGACCTTGGATCCAACATTATCCCCTTTCCATCCCGGATACCATTGATACCACTAGATATACCTCATTGGTCCATTTCATGGAAGAAGTTTTTGAGCAATACAAAGATTTACCTATGTGCGAAAACATGGGTAAAGTATTGAGCTTTAGTGCAGTAAATAAACTGTCTAAATCTTTTGCGGCTTATATTCAGGAACATACTAATTTATCAGTAGGATCACATGTAGCAGTTCAATTACCTAATCTATTGCAATATCCGATTGCTGTATTGGGTATGTTACGTGCTGGACTAGTAGTAGTCAACATCAATCCACAGTATACGCCTTCTGAGATGGCCTACCAATTTAAAGATGCCGGTGTACGTGCAATTGTTATATTAGAAAATTTTGCCCACAAGTTGGTTGAAATTTTGCCCGATACCTCTATCCAAACCATTATTGTAACCAAAGTAGGTGATATGCTTGGTTCCATAAAAGGAAGAGTGGTTAATTTTGCAATAAAGCATATTAAAAAATTGGTACCTACTTACCAACTGCCAGGGGCCATCTCTTTCAAGGAAGTTTTAGAAAAAGGGAAAAAATCCATTTTTCGTCCGGTTGTTTTAAAAGCTTCTGATACAGCTTTTTTACAATATACTGGTGGAACCACAGGTGTATCCAAAGGGGCGGTCCTCTCCCATGGGAATCTTACGGCTAATTTCCAACAATTGGATCCTGTGTTGCGCCTTGCCTTAAAAGAACAAGAAGAACGAACCATACTTCCGCTACCACTTTATCATATTTTAGGATTATGTAGCCTATTTGCCATGGCCAAACTGGGCGCAAAGTGTTCGCTGATTACGAACCCTAGAGATATTCCAACGCTTATAAAAACATTGCGAAAAATCAAACCTACTTGTTTAATAGGTATTAATACACTGTTTGAAAAGCTATTGGCACATAAGAAATTCAAAAAACTAAAACTTCCTTTTTTAAAGCTTACCATGGCAGGTGGTATGAAAACAGAAAAAAATGTTAAAAATCAGTGGGAAAATTTGACAGGTAGTAAGCTTATAGAAGGTTATGGGCTAACGGAATGTTCGCCGGGTGTCTCGACCGATATGATCCATGGTATACATCATATACCACTCCCTGGCACATTTGTGATTATAGCGGACGAAAGGGGTAAAGAGGTGCCTTATGGAACAGCTGGTGAACTACTGATTAAAGGACCTCAACTGAGCCAATCCTATTGGCAAAACCCAATTGAAACAGCAGGTGCCTTTATGAATGGATGGTTTAAAACAGGAGATATTGCCACTATGGATGCAAATGGATTTGTATCTATTGTGGATCGTAAAAAAGATATGATCAATATTTCTGGCTTTAACGTATACCCAAATGAAATAGAGCAAATTTTAATAGGCCATCCAAAAGTGCTAGAAGTAGGTGCGATTGGCGTTACTGATATAGCGCTAAAGGAATCCATTAAAGTTTTTATTGTGAAAAAGGATGCTACCCTTACTACTGAGGAAATTATAGCCTATTGTAAAGCAAAAATGACTCCCTATAAGGTACCTAAACATGTGGAATTTTGTAATACTTTACCTAAGTCACCTATAGGTAAAGTATTAAGGAGGTTATTAAAGAAATAGACAGGCAAAAAATTCCTCCATCCCATTCATATATTGTAGTACGACTAAATAGCTTCGTAAAACAAGATGAAGGCCTACGCTTAAATACAAAAACACATATTCAGATTAGGGGTAAAACCTATTTTGTACTACTTCTTTCTTGAGAAAGAAATAGCTAAAATCAATCCTTTTGCAAAAAGCTTCGACATGCTATATTATTTATTCAAATATTTACATGCTACCTTTCAATGGCCTGGAACTGGTTTATTTAAATATATTTCTTTCCGAGCGGCTATGGCAACCCTTAGCTCTTTTACCATCATTTTTCTACTCGGTCAACGCTTTATAGACGCTTTAAGCAAAAAAAAAATAACAGAATCCAATCGACCATTGGGGTTTGAAGCCAAACAAAAAATAGATACGCCTACTATAGGGGGTATACTTATTATACTGGCAACCGTTGTGCCTACTTTGCTCTTTTCAAAATGGCATAACATATACATTATTTTACTATTAACCACTACTATTTGGATGGGGTTAGTCGGCTTTTTGGACGACTATATCAAGGTATTTAAAAAACAAAAAAATGGACTAAATGGATGGATCAAACTATTGGGCCAAGTTATTTTAGGTCTTATCGTGAGTACTACCCTTTATTTTCACAAGAACGTAGTCATACGTGCGTTACCCATGACACCTGATCAAACCGCTACTATACCATCGGATCAAGTCATCTCTCCTACATATAATGACACAAAGTCTACTAAAACAACCATTCCTTTTTTTAAAGGCAATGAATTAGATTATGCAAAAATAACAGCCTGCTTACTAGGCAATACAAATTATACATCGATCATTTATATGTTGGTAGTTGTTTTTATCATTGCTGCTGTCTCCAATGGTTCAAATTTAACCGATGGCCTTGATGGATTAGCCGCTAGTACCTCTGTAATAGTTGGTACTACATTAGCCGTTCTTGCTTACTTATCTGGCCATATTATATTTGCCCAATATTTAAATATTATGTATATCCCAAATTTAGGGGAGCTTACTATATTTTGTTGTGCCTTTGTGGGGGCATGTATGGGCTTTCTTTGGTATAACGCCTATCCTGCACAAATTTTTATGGGTGACACAGGCAGCTTAACCATTGGTGCGGTTATTGCTGTAGTAGCCATTTGTATCCGAAAGGAACTGATGATTCCCATGCTATGTGGCATATTTTTGATGGAAAATCTATCGGTAATATTGCAAACCAGTTATTTTAAATTTACCAAAAAACGTTATGGCGTGGGTAAACGAATTTTTAAAATGGCACCTCTCCACCACCACTATCAGAAACTAGGATGGCACGAATCAAAGATTGTGACACGATTTTTTATTATCAATCTTTTATTAGCGATTGCTACCTTAGTGACGCTAAAAGTCCGCTAGTAAGGAATTTGCTAATTTTTTAAATGTCTATGACCTACTTGGGTTACCCACTACACATGACACACTCTTGTGTCCCTTCAGTCGGCCCCGAGAAAAGTGTTGACACTGTTTCTCCCTTTTGTATCGTAAACTTAATGGCATCTGCTGCAGCTTTGGTACGTAAATAATACATTCCTGTTTTTAACCCCTTTTTCCAGGCATAAAAATGCATAGAGGTTAGTTTAGCCATCGTGGCATCCTTTACATAAAGATTTAGACTTTGGCTTTGACAAATATAAGGTGCGCGGTCTGCTGCCATATCAATAATAGACTTCTGAGGAATCTCCCAAACGGTTCTATACATCTTTTTAATATACTCAGGAATACATGCAATCTGTTGAATAGAGCCATTACCGATTATCAATGCTTCTTTCACCTCTTCATTCCAAAGACCAAGTTGAATCAGATCTGCTAATAGATATTTGTTTACAACAATAAATTCCCCAGAGAGGACCCTTCGGGTGTAAATATTGGCCGTATAGGGTTCAAAGCATTCATTGTTACCCAGTATTTGGGAAGTAGAGGCAGTAGGCATTGGTGCAACCAATAGTGCATTTCTTATGCCGTGTTGAGCTATTTCTTTACGTAAATGGTCCCAATTCCACCTACCGGAAGAAGGGGTTACCCCCCACATGTCAAATTGAAGGATACCTTCCGACATAGGTGACCCAGGATAGCTTTCATATACCCCTTCTTTTTGGGCCAAATCTTTAGAAGCAGTTAATGCGGCAAAGTAAATGGTCTCAAAAATTTCTTGATTCAGTAACCGTGCTTCTGGGCTGTCGAAAACAAGTCTCATTTTAAGAAAAGCATCTGCTAATCCCTGTACACCAAGGCCCATAGGTCTGTGCTTTAAGTTAGAATAGCGTGCTTCTGGCAAAGGATAATAGTTTCGATCGATCACTTTATTAAGATTTTTAGTGACCAGATAGGTTACCTCATATAATTTGGTATGGTCAAAGGATCGATTATCATCTACAAACATCGGCAATGCAATAGAAGCAAGATTGCATACTGCGATTTCATCAGGTGCAGTATATTCTATAATTTCTGTACATAAATTACTAGATTTTATAGTCCCCAAATTTTTTTGATTAGACTTTTCGTTGGCCGCATCTTTATAAAGCATATAGGGCGTTCCCGTCTCTATTTGTGCCTCCAGAATTGCAAACCAAAGCGTTTGTGCTTTAATAGAAGTACGGGCTCTACCTTCTTTTTCATACTGTTTGTATTTTTGTTCAAATGCTGCCCCATAACAGTCTGCAAGCCCTGGTGCTTCGTTGGGACAAAAGAGTGACCACATTTCATCTGCCTCTACACGTTCCATAAATAAATCTGGAATCCATAGGCCATAGAAAAGATCTCTAGCCCTTCTTTCTTCTTTGCCATGGTTTTTCTTCAATTCTAAAAAATCAAAGATATCCGCATGCCAAGGTTCTAGATAGATGGAAAAACTACCTTTTCGTCTACCTCCTCCTTGATCTACATAACGAGCAGTCATATCAAAGTTGCGCAGCATCGGCACAATCCCATTCGACATCCCATTGGTCCCTCGAATATAAGAACCAGTCGCACGTATATTATGAATGCTTAGTCCAATGCCTCCAGCAAATTGTGATATTTTGGCACATTGTGTAAGGGTGTTGTAAATGCCTTCAATACTATCATTTTGTGTCGTTAATAAAAAACAGGAAGAAAGTTGTGGTCTAGGTGTGCCTGCATTAAAAAGCGTAGGCGTGGCATGTGTAAACCATTTTTCAGACATAAGTTGGTAGGTGTCAAGCACAGCGTTCAGGTTATCACCATGAATGCCTAGTGCGACACGCATCAACATATACTGAGGCCGCTCCACAATTTTTCCATTTATTTTTAACAAATAAGAGCGTTCCAGTGTTTTAAAGCCAAAAAAATCATAAGAAAAATCACGTTCATGTACAATCGCATCGTCTAAAGTGGCTGCATGTTCCGAAACGATCTTATAAATGGCTTTGTCTATGAGGGAAGCATTCGTTCCAGTTGCAGGATTTACATAGGTGTAGAGCCTTTTTATGGTACTAGAAAAAGATTTACTGGTTGCTTTATGTAAGTTAGAAATGGCTATTCTAGCTGCTAGAATGGTATAATCTGGATGATATACAGCCATTGCTGCTACGGTTTCTGCCGCTAAACTATCTATAGCTGAAGTCGCTACCCGATCGTGAATGCCTTCAATAATCTTTTTGACAATCGCAATTATATCGATATAATCCCTATTTAATCCATAGCAAAGTTTCTCTATTCTAAGGGTTATTTTATCGAATTTAATTGATTCTAACCGTCCATCTCGTTTTACAACTAACATCTACTTTTTATAAATTTTTGATGATGCATCAAATGATAGGCGATGCTATACTCAACTTACGGCTTGCCTATATAGCACACCTAAAGCGGTACAAATTTAATAGTTTTAGCTTACCTAATCCAACCTTATGTTGAATGATACGGTTCTTGAATGGTTGGGCTGCTTTTGGATTGATCAAAAAATAGCCTATATATTTATTTGACGCTGTGCGTAAAAATAGTATCGCTCAGCACACATACTAGGTATGCACACGGATTGATGAAAGCTAAAATGGCTCATCTAGCTTAAATCGTGCTTTGTCTTTATCCTCAGAGATACTGTTCATCACACCTGATTTTTGGTATTCTCCTACCCTTTTTTCAAAAAAATTTGTTTTTCCTTGTAGGGCAATCATTTCCATAAAATCAAATGGGTTGGTTACGTGATAGATTTTTTTACACCCCAGCTCCAATAGCAACCTATCTGCAACAAACTGAATATACTGGGTCATCAACGTTGCATTCATGCCAATTAACTTAACGGGCAAGGCATCAGATACAAATTCACTTTCAATAGCTACTGCATCGGCTATAATTTGGGCCACCTGTTGTTCTGGGAGTTTATGTTTGATGTGCGCGTTGTATAGCAAACAAGCAAAATCGCAGTGTAATCCTTCATCTCTGGAAATAAGCTCATTAGAAAAAGTGAGCCCCGGCATTAAGCCCCTCTTTTTAAGCCAGAAAATAGCACAAAAACTACCGGAAAAAAAAATGCCCTCTACTGCTGCAAAGGCAATTAATCGTTCTGGAAATGATCCTTTACTAATCCAGCGCAGTGCCCAATCTGCTTTCTTACCAACCCATTCAATGGTTTCTATAGCATTGAATAATCTATGGCGTTCTTTGGGATCTTTGACATAGGTATCAATCAGTAAAGAATAGGCCTCAGAATGGATATTTTCAATAGCGATCTGGAATCCGTAGAAAAATTTTGCCTCTGTATATTGTACCTCATTCGCAAAATTTTGAACTAAATTTTCATTTACAATCCCATCACTGGCCGCAAAAAAAGCAAGGACATGGGTAATAAAATGCTTTTCGCCAGATATGAGGTTTTCCCAGTCTTTTATATCTTGACTAAGATCAATTTCTTCTGCAGTCCAAAAACTAGCTTCGGCTTGTTTGTAAAACCCCCAAATATCTTGATGTTCAATAGGAAATAAAACAAATCTATTTTTATTCTCTTGTAAAAGTGGTTCATCTACATACGTGTGATTGCGCATCTGATTCTTTCGTTTTATTTAGTTGGCAAGTACCATATAAATTTAGGCTATAAGCTGTGTCCACAACAAACTTAGTCAAATGCAACCAAAGGTTCAACATTAGGCATAGCTTTGGAGGCTATTTATCTTATCTATTTTCTTGCTTTTAAAAACTATCATGTAAAATAATTAATGATAAAACATTTTGATGGTTAATGATAAAGGGCTAGATTTGAGCTATATATTTTTTACCTTTATATTTCTTTATCTTTTGATGCAGACTAAGTCTAAAGTTAGGTATATCAAATGGTTTAGAGATGAATGGTTATTGCTTTAGAATCTTTAATTGTATCACTATGGTTGTTGCACAGCTTTATTTCTATCTTTTTTTGATCGCTGGGTGTCTTATATTTTTTTATTTTTTCCCAGTTGGTCTTTGGATTACGGCCCGTTTTTCAGGCGTACAAGTTGGTTTATTTGAGTTGGTTTCTATGCGGATTCGTAAAGTGCCGCCTGCTGTTATTGTAGATGGACTGATTGTAGCTACTAAGGCAGGTCTCAAGTTGACCTTGACCGAGGTTGAAACCCATTATTTAGCCGGTGGTCATGTACCATCTGTAATTAAAGCGCTTATTTCTGCAGATAAAGCCAATATTGGTCTTTCATTTAAGCAAGCTACTGCGATTGACTTAGCTGGTAGGGATGTATTTCAGGCCGTCCAAATTTCTGTTAATCCAAAGGTTATCAATACCCCTTCTGTAGCAGCTGTAGCTATGGATGGCATTCAGCTGATTGCCCAAGCAAGGGTTACGGTTAGAGCCAATATTCAGCAATTGGTAGGGGGTGCTGGAGAAGAAACTATTTTGGCCCGTGTAGGAGAGGGTATTGTTACCTCTATTGGTTCTTCTGAGAGTCATAAAGAGGTATTAGCCAATCCAGATAAAATTTCACAGTTGGTATTGAATAGAGGTTTAGATGCAGGAACCGCTTTCCAGATACTTTCTATTGACATTGCTGATGTCGATGTAGGTGACAATATTGGTGCCAAACTCCAAATTGATCAAGCGAATGCCGACTTACGTGTGGCTGAGGCCAAAGCAGAAGAAAAGCGTGCCATGGCGGTAGCTTTAGAGCAAGAAATGAAGGCTAAATCTGAAGAAGCAAGGGCCAAGGTTATTTTATCTGAAGCAGAAGTGCCACAGGCTTTGGCCTTTGCTTTAAGAAAGGGCCAGTTGGGTGTTATGGATCATTATCGTATGCAAAATATAAAAGCAGATACCCAAATGCGTGCTAGTGTAGCAGCAGATGACATGCTCCCAAGCAAAGGACATTAACGTAATAAAAATAACCAATAGAAAAATTATAGTTCCTTGTTAGTCCAACTTAGCTAAGTCTATCTTTTACCGAAAAATCTATGCATTTTGTGCAATTATATTGGACTAAAAACTCCATACAAAAAAACAACCACTTTATCTCTGTATAATATCAATCTAAATTATATATTTTTAATTTGATAATCAGTATCTCAAATAGATTATGCAATCTATTTGAGATACACTTAACCATAAGCCAATCTATCCCATTTGTTCTAAAAATGTAGCAATTCTCGTATGAGTCTTCTTAGTACCCAGTAGGACTATAATTTCTATAAGGTCTGGACCAGCCATTTTTCCTGTAAGGGCCATACGCAATAGAGGCATCATACCAGAAATAGGCGTTACTTCTAGCAACTGTTTAATCTTATTCGGATTCCACTCTACGAGGGAAGCAAGCCCTGTATGAAAAGCCATGATCCCCTCTTTGGTTTGGTGATTCCATTTTTTCTGGATTAGTTCAGCGTTATAATCTACAGGATCAAAGAAAAAAAATCTACCTTCTTGCCAGAAATCCTTTGGGAAAGTAATTCTATCTTTCACCAAGTTACAAATGGCTATTGCATCTTGCTGGCTACAAACTACATTTTCTTGTGCAGCTTCTGTTATAAAGTAGTTCGCCCAAGCAGTTGGGCCTTGTTTTTTAATATGTTGTTGGTTAAACCATTTGGCTTTTGCCATATCAAACTTAACACCTGACTTGCCTAGTCGTTCCAAAGAAAAGGCCTCTATTAAGCCTTTTTTGGTAAATATTTCTTGATGGGTACCTGGATTCCACCCCAATAAAGCCAAGAAATTCAACAATGCTTCTGGCAAATAGCCTGCTTCTCTAAATGCCTTTTCAACGGTCAGATCTGGGCTATTCCAAGCGATAGGGAAGGCAGGAAAGCCATATTGATCGGCATGACGCTTACTTAATTTTCCTTGACCATCGGGGGCCAATAGTAGCGGTAGATGTATAAATTGGGGCATTATATCTCCCCAGCCTAGGCAACGGTACAACCATATATGAATAGGGGTAGAGGGTAGCCACTCTTCACCACGGATGACATGGCTGATTTGCATCAGATGATCATCTATAACACTAGCAAAGTGATAAGTAGGCAAACCATCTGACTTCATCAAAACCTTATCATCCAAGGCCGTAGTATCTACTTTTACCCAGCCACGAATGCCATCACGAAAGCGTATAAGGGTTTTATGCGGCATTTTTAGTCGAATCACATAGGGTTTGCCTACGGCGATCCATTCCTTGACCTGTTCGATAGGCATGGTCAATCCATTGCGCATCCATTCACGGCTAGTGGCATTATACTGTGGATTGGCCACTTTTGCTGCTTTAAGTCGTTCCCGCATCGCCTCAATTTCTGCTGGTGTGTCAAACGCATAGTAGGCATGTCCACTATCCAACAAAGGTTGGATGTACTTTTGATAGATCCCAATCCGTTCAGATTGTTTATAAGGACCAAATGCCCCCCCTTCTTGAGGGCCTTCATCTGGTACAATCCCTAGCCAGCTCAAGCTTTCTAGAATATAAGCCTCCGCACCAGCCACCCAACGTTTTTGATCAGTATCTTCAATACGGAGTATAAAACGGCCTCCTTCTTTTTGGGCTAAAAAGTAATTATAAAGAATGGTTCTAACACTACCAATATGTAGTGCCCCCGTTGGACTAGGTGCAAACCGTACACGTACTGCCATATATCAATGTGAAAAATAATACAAATACAATAGTTAGAAAAACTTACCCAGATGGACATCTAGAAGTTATATTTTGGCCAAAACAGTAATGCCACCTTTTACTTTATCCCCTACAGATACTTGAATATCGGCATCTAGCGGCAAATAAACTTCTGCTCTCGAACCAAACTTAATAAAGCCACATTTTTCACCCTGTTGAACTGCCTCACCTTCTTTAAAATAAAACTTGATGCGACGTGCCATAAAACCAGCTATTTGTCTAAAAAGAATTTGCTGACCATTCTCATTTTCAATTACAATAGAGGTTCTTTCGTTATGTGTACTGGCTTTGCGATGAAAAGCAACCAGGTACTTACCTGGATGGTATTTAAAAAAGACAATTCTGCCAGACATCGGAAATCGATTGACATGTACATTAAAAGGAGACATAAATATACTAACTTTGATGCGATCTTCCCGTAAGTACTCTTCCTCATACACCTTTTGAATACTCAAAATTTTACCATCTGCTGGCCCCAATATATATTGATCTTGGGTATGAATGATCCGGTATGGATCCCTAAAAAAATAGATCAACCAAAAATACAAAGCACCACTTACTACTGTAAATCCTATGGATTGGCGGTAACTAAACAGCACTTTTTTATGGATGCCATAATAAATCAGCAGCAATACAACGGGCGTCCATAATAAAATTCCCTTTCCTTCTTTATGTATTTTCATTATTAGAAGCCTGACAATCTATAGCTATAGTAGGGTTTTATAGATCACCCAGTGGTCTACAAACAGACTGAATTTGATCTTTTTTACCCACATAGTAAAGTTATTTTCAAAAATGCAACTACGGTAGGAATGGTTAGCAATAAGCTATCCACCCTGTCCAAGAGTCCTCCATGTCCTGGAATCATTTCGCTAGCGTTTTTTACATCTACACTCCTTTTAAGCAATGAGGCGACCAAATCTCCATAGGTCCCTGTAAGTATGGTAATAGCCGAGATGGCAAGCCACTGCCATAGAGGTAAAATATTAAAAAAATAGGCGATAAAATAACCTGTTACAAGGGCAAACAATGCACCGGCTCCAAAACCTTCCCATGTTTTTTGAGGAGAAATCCGCTTAAACAATTTAGATTTTCCTATGGTAGAACCCACTAGATAGGCCCCTGTATCCTGGCTCCAAACAATGATCAGTAAGCCCAATATCAATTGGTGCGAATAGATGCCTTTAAAAAAGGCCAAATAATGTAGCATACCACAAGGAACCGCAATATATAAAATACCCAAAAAGGTAACCGCAATATCTAAAAAAGGGTTAGAGGGCTTGCGGCTATATAGTGCAGCGATATATATTAAAATAGTGAACAAAATAGCCCCATAGCTTAATAGGGGTGAAAAGTTATCTTGAAGATAATAGGAAAAGACTAGGGTATATACAAGCAAGCCTAGCCAAATGCCATAGCCACGCATAGGCGCAACATTTGCTTGTTTAAGCAGCTTATAAAACTCCAGCATGGTCAGCATAACTACATAAAAAAAAAGAAAAAAATAGGTCCATGCGGACCAAAAAATCGCAAAAATAATAACAGGTGTAAAGAAGACAATCGAAAAAAAACGTTGTACAAAATTGTTTTGTTTTTTTAATATAGCCATAGGAGCTGTTTTTAAATACAGAATAGATCGCTTGCATAACGCCTTATGCCAAACAGGCAGTAAAACGGTTGTTACAATGATATAAAATTTAATAAGAGGAACAAAATAGCTTCTGTCGCGCTGGTTTTTTTACCCTATTTGGTATGGATAAAACCTATAAAATTAACCCATCACACCGCTAGAAGTATCATCAGTCTCCTCAAACGAGACAAAGCTTGATTGTAGCAATCTTTTGGTACACCCCAATAACCCTTCTTTTTTTGATTTTTTGAAACAAAATCTTTATTATACAAAGTATGATATTAATATAATACTTCTTATACCTTTTTAACATGTTGACACCTATGATTTACTTCAATATGCCTATTGTAAGTAGGGGCTTTTTTATTATTCACACTAATAGTAGGTATTTACTTTAGCAGAAAAAAAACCACTTTTCGAGAATATGCAGTGGGGAATAAGCAGTTTGCTACGGCTACTTTAGTGGCTACGGTGTTGGCTACTTATTACACTGCGGCAGGAATGATGCGTAATGTAGAGTATGTTCATAAAGTTGGTATTTACTGGATTATTCTTATTCTATTTGTGGATAATTTTAGTGTATGGCTCTTTAGTCATTTGATGTTACGTATGGGGCCATTTATGCAAAGCCTTTCTGTCCCAGAGATGATGGGTAATTTATATGGTACTTGGCCAAGGATTATTACGGCTCTAGTTGGTATTTGCAGTTCTATTTGCATCATTACTATGCAAATTGTCGTAATATCCCAGGTGATTACCATGTGTATCGCTCTAGATTTATTTAATTCCCACATCATTAGCATTCTTGCTACTTTAGTTCTTATTTTTTATTCTATGTTTGGAGGTGTGCGTTCGGTCACCTATACAGATGTATTGCAGTTTTTAACTTTTGCTATAATTATTCCACTTTTAGCTTGGTGTATATTCAAACAAACAGGTAAATCAATGGTAGAGGTGGTTGCTTTGTTACAAACTGAAAAAAAATTTCAATGGAATAGTCTATTGAACAGTTTATTTCACTTTGATATTAAATCATTGGGTATGTGGGCAACGATGCTATGCATTATGGTTCCTGATTTAGGGTGCCCTGCAATTATGCAAAGGGTCTATATGTGCTCTGGACCTACTCAAGCTAAAAAAGTCTTTTTGTATGTGAGTCTTTTATGTCTTTTGATCAGTGGATTTATACTTCTGATTGGTGTATTTGTTTTTATAGGGGGTGAGTCAACATTACCAGTGGAAGGTGTATGGGACTATATCATGACTAATATTTCACCCCTTTTTAAGGGGCTAGTTTGTATCAGTTTTTTAGCCATGGCTATGTCTACAGCTGATTCTTGTTTAAACGCCTGTTCGGTTATAGTTAGCAATGATATTGTAAAGATCCTACAAAAGAGAAAAAAATTTACTGATGTATACCAGTTTAAAATAGCTAGATGGGCTACTCTATTAGTGGGCCTATCCAGTATGTTTTTAACTTTTTATTCCAAAGATCTTTTGGATTTACTGATGCTATCCTTTTCTTTTTCTCTTCCAGTAATAACCTTGCCAGCTTTGTTAGCTGTTTTTGGCTTTCGGGGTACGTCTCGTACGGCTTTAATAGGTATGGGTACAGGCGCCTTGGCTATTTTAACTTGGAACAAGTGGGTTAAATCCACAACTGATATAGACGGCTCCTTTGTTTGTATGTTGGCCAATGGACTAGCTATGATGGTCGCACACTATCTACTCAAACAGCCAGATGGTACCGGTTGGCTGAAACCCGATAACGTATTTAGACAAATCCAACAAGAGGATTCCCGGAAACGCGCCGAGCGAAAAGAAGCGATTCAAAACGCTTGGGCCAATAGAAAAGCTACCTTGGCCAACTTAGCTACCTTACGCTTCATAGGGCTCTATATAATTGCTATTGCTATTCTGGGGTATTGGTTTATTAAACCCAATCGCATCTATTGGGCCATTTGTCAAGTGGTTGTAGGTGTCCTTTTTACATCTTCTAAAACTTTCTTTAGCAAAGTGCTTTCCAATTGGTTTATGGGTTTAGCTTTATTAATAGTCCTAGCTATTTATTTACCTGTAAACTTGCTTTGGGAATGGTGGTCTATGGTACACCCAATCTTTGCTATATCTCTGGCTTTAAGCCACCTTGCTTTAATCTTATGGGTATTTCCGCTTTATCTGGGTATAGGGATTACATCAGTCACATTGCTAGTAGCCATTTATCCGATCTATATTGGATTTTCTTTCTCACTATTATCTCTCCTATTTCCGTTATTGATAGTAAGTATATTTATATTTTCCATTATTATTTGCTTAAAAGTTAAAATAGGTAAGCTCACCAGCCGAAATATTTATCTAGAAGATCAAGAAAAGATTAGAGCCTCACAACAGCTAAAAGCATCCCTCTATGAGGCCGCTCTCGTTCCTTCTACACGTGCTGCTTCTCCTAAAAGGTATGGATCCATTTTAACACAAGTAGTACGTAAAGTAGAAGAATCTATTTCCTTTTTAGACAACCATACAGCTCTTTATAAAGAAGATTTCCAAACCATTATCCATAAATTTTACGATTGGATTTGCTATTTTAACAACAGAGAAGCTACCAAAGCACATGCACTATTGCAACCTACTCAAATTACTTTAGATAAACTGATTCGTACAGTAGAGGCTACTTTGTCCCAGGAGATGGATCACCCACCTAAACTACTGGTAGAAAAAGTAAGACTACCTAATAGTCGATTAAGTACTGGTATAGTATGTGATATCCATCAAGTAACCTACGCATTGGTTAAGGCTATCTTACGAATGGGTAAGCCAACTGAAACCCCACCTATTATTAACGTAGCACTCCATCCTACTGCTTTGCAATGTAAACAAGCCGATGCTATTGACAACAGTGGTCCTGTCTATATCGATTTTCAAGCTATTGCGCTAGTCATCAGTCTGGATACTGTTGATCCTGATCATCTGCCCAAGGTAAAAAAATGCTATGATAAAATAGATTATATGGATCCTAAAAAAGAAAAAGAGGCCCCACCATCTATAGACCTGGAGCAGGATACCCTATCTAGTGTAGTCCGTGTCCATTATGGCTATCTAGAAGCTGCTTTTGACCAAAAACAACCTACTATGTTGATGGTACTGCCCATAGATATTACGGATATCCTCAATAAGATGACCGCTAAATTGCCTATAGATTCCTTAACTATAGAAGCGCCTGTTACCCCTAAGGAGCAAGCGGATTCCATGATGAAACTCATGCAATTCCACGACCATATCTGTAAAGCATCTTATCATGCAGATCCTATGGATCTAAAGACCATTTCAGGTATACTTTTACTGCTCAGGAAGCATTTTGGCTTTAAGCGGCATGTCTCCGGACAATTGTTTTATGTACGGGCAGTAGGCATTGCCGAATTGGTAGTAGATTGGGCTTTTCACTCTCCTAAGGTGGTGTATGCTGCTTTGCTTTATGGATTGGTACGCCGTACCTGTTTGCCACTTTCTTATATCAAGGAACATTATAACTTAGGCGTTTATGCTTTTGTATCCAATATAATAAAAATAGATAAACGAGAAGCGTTAGACCATCCTTCTTTGCTTTATGTGCAGAATAGACTGGAAAAAGCGATTAAAGAAGAGCACTTACAACTTTCTGTACTGTTTATCAAACTAGCCGAACGGCTTTATGATTTACGCCATGCGGCTGGCTATATAGATTTAACAACAGTGAAGCATATGGCGCAAGAAACACTCAATATAGATGTGCAGATCGCTCATACATACCTGGACCCAGCAATAGGAAAAGCATTAGAAAAAGCTGCTAAAGAAGCATTGGAGCTGTGTACCGTTATCGAAAAAGACCAAAATAGTTAGGGGGTGCATATCGCCTCAAACGAGACAAAGCTTAATTGTAGCAATCTTTTGGTACACCCGAATAGTCCTTCTTGTTTTTGATTTTTTGAAACAAAATCTTTATTATACAAAGTATGATATTAATATAATACTTCTTATACCTTTTTAACGTGTTGACGCCTATGATTTACTTAAATATGCCTATTGTAATAATAGGGGCTTTTTTGGGGTTAACCTTACTAATGGGTATTTACTTTAGTAGAAAAAGAACTACTTTTCGGGAATATGCAATAGGGAATAAACAATTTGCTACGGCTACTTTGGTGGCTACGGTGTTGGCTACTTTTTTTGAAGGAGGTGGGTTAATTCGTAATGTAGAGTGTATTCATGACCTTGGTCTGTGGTTTATAGTTGTTTTGCTTATAGTGCCTTTTGGTATGTGTACTATTAGCAAATTCTCCTTACGTATGGGGCCATTCATGCAACACTTCTCAACAGCAGAGACAATGGGTAGCATCTATGGTAGATATCCAAGATGTATAACTGTATTGGTGAGTATTTGTCGCAACATCATTCTAATTACTTCTCAAATCATCATAATGTCCCATGCTATTAGTATGTGCGTAACCTCAGCTAACCCATATATAATACCAATATTTTCTACCTTAATCCTTATTTTCTATTCTATGTTTGGAGGAGTTCGCGCCGTTACTTTTACGGATGTGTTTCAATTTATAACTTTTTCAATTATTATTCCACTTCTTTCTTGGCTTATGTTTGTAAATGTAGGAAAACCTGCTCCAACAATTATTCCCATAGTGCAAACTTACACTAAATTTCAGTTTACTCAACTATTTAACACAAAACTAATGGCTATGGTGCTACTTTTGCTAGCTGATATGTCAAGTAATATAGTAGAACCCGCTCTTATGCAACGCGTTTATATGGCTTCTAGTCCCACTCAGGCCCAAAAAGTTTTTTGGCATGCTTCTGTTTTTGGCTGTATGATTCAGGTTTTTATAATTGTAATCGGTTTATTTACTTTTGTGTCGGCACCAGATTTACCCAAAGAAGAGATATGGAGTTATATAGTAACCCATATCCCTCCTCTTTTTAAGGGTTTTATTACGATTAGTTTGCTCGCTATGGCAATGTCTACAGCTGATTCTGCTTTAAATACTTGTTCGGTTATGATCGCGCATGATATCGTACAGAGCCTACAAAAAGAAATTTCTGATGCCCGTAAGCTTAAAATAGCTAAAACTACGACACTCATAATTGGTCTATTATCTATGATGGTAGCTTTTAAGTACAAAGATCTGTTGAAATTAGTGTATTGGTCCCTTGATTGCAAGGTACCTATATTAACCGCTCCCTTTATTTTAGCTATTTTGGGTTTCCGAACTGGCTCTTTTACAGCCTTGATCGGTATGGCTACCGGTCTACTTACTATTGTGGCCTGGAACATATGGATTGAACCTATAATAGAAATAGATGGAGCTTTCCCTTGTATGCTAGCCAATGGCCTGGCTATGCTAGCAGCCCACTATCTCTTGAAACAGCCAGATGGTACCGGTTGGGTGAAACCCGATAACACTTTTAGACAAATCCAACAAGAGGATTCCCGGAAGCGTGCGGAACGAAAA
Source organism: Cardinium endosymbiont cEper1 of Encarsia pergandiella (assembly GCF_000304455.1). NCBI lineage: Bacteria > Pseudomonadati > Bacteroidota > Cytophagia > Cytophagales > Amoebophilaceae > Candidatus Cardinium > Cardinium endosymbiont of Encarsia pergandiella. The sequence goes on along the minus strand of NC_018605.1, from coordinate 364,272 downwards.
GAAGCCATTAGGAATTCCTGGAAAAATAAAAAAATGACCTTAACCAATCTAAAACCCAGCCATTCTACAATAGCATATATAGGATGTTATCTTTTCATGACTGGATTACTATATTATTTTGTAACGCGTATTACAAATCATTTTTATTGGCTTATGTTCCATATTATTGGATCAGCTTGCTGCTTAGGCTATCCATTTTTCTATGCTATTTCGAAAAAAGTAAGAGCCATTCCAAACTGGTTTATTGGCCTAATTTGGCTAATAATTTTATCGGTTTATCTTCCCTTAAATATACTTTGGGGCTGGTCGCATTCGCTAGAGCCCAACTTTAACCTTTCTTTGTCTTTAAGCCATCTTGCTGTAATTTTATGGATGTTGCCGCTCTATGTTGGTATAAGTGTTGTATCCGTTACTGTATTGGTGTCCATCATACATCCGGTTTATACTGGATTCTCGCATCCAGTATTATGCTCCTTATTGGAAATATTTATAGCAGGCCTATTCCTACTGTCCATTATTATTTGTTTGAAAACACAAATAAATAAGCTTACCAGCCGAAATATTTATCTAGAAGATCAAGAAAAGATTAGAGCCTCACAACAGCTAAAAGCATCCCTCTATGAGGCCGCTCTGGTTCCTTCTACACGTACTGCTTCTCCTAAAAGGTATGGATCCATTTTAACACAAGTAGTACGTAAAGTAGAAGAATCTATTTCCTTTTTAGACAACCATACAGCTCTTTATAAAGAAGATTTCCAAACCATTATCCATAAATTTTACGATTGGATTTACTATTTTAACAGCAGAGAAACTGCCAACGCCCATACACTATTGCAACCTACTCAAATTACTTTAGATAAGCTGATTGGTACAATAGAAGTTACTTTGTCTCAGAAGACAGATCATCCACCTAAATTACTGGTAGAAAAAGAAAGACCTCCTAGTAATCAATTAAGTACCGATATAATATGTGATATCGATCAAATAACCTACGCATTGGTTAAGGCTATTTTACGGATTGGTAAACACACAGAAACCATTCCACCCATTGTTAACGTAGGACTCCATCCTACCACTTTGCAAGTTAAACAAGACGATGCTATTGACAACAGTGGTCCTGTCTATATGGATTTTCAAGCTATTGCACTAGTCATTAGTCTGGCCACTTCTGATCCTGATAATCTCCCCAAAGTAAAAAAATGCTATGATGAAATAGATTATACAGACCTTAAAAAAAAGCCGCCACCATCTATAGACCTGGAGCAAGATACCTTATCTAGTGTAGTCCGTGCCCATTATGGCTATCTAGAAGCTTTTTTTGACCAAAAACCTACTATGTTGATGGTACTTCCCATAAATGTTAGCGATATTCTGGATAAAATGACGGCTAAATTGCCTATAGATTCCTTAACTATAGAAGCGCCTGCTACCCCTAAGGAGCAAGCCGACTCGATGATAAAGCTCATGCAATTCCATGACCATATCTGTACATCACCGTGTAAAAGAGATTCTATTGATGTAAAAACCATTTTAGGTATACTTTTATTACTCAGGAAGCACTTTAGCTTTAAGCGGCATGTCTGCGGACAATTATTTTATGTACGGGCAGTAGGCATTGCCGAATTGGTAGTAGATTGGACTTTTCACTCCCCTAAAGCAGTTTACGCTGCTTTACTCTATGGATTGGTGCGTCATATCTGTTTGCCTCTTTCTTATGTTAAGGAACATTATAACTTAGGCGTCTATGCTTTTGTATCTAATCTAATAAAAATAGATAAACGGGAAGCGCTAAAACACCCTTCTTTGCTTTATGTACAGCATAGACTAGCACAAGCGATTAAAGAAGAACATCTACACCTTTCTGTGCTGTTTATCAAACTGGCCGAACGGCTTTATGACCTACGCCATGCGGCTGGCTATATCTATTTAACAGAGATGAAGCATATGGCGCAAGAAACACTCAATATAGATGTACAAATAGCCAATATATACCTGGATCCAGCCATAGGACAAGCATTAGAAAAAGCTGCTAAAGAGGCATTAGAGCTGTTTATCCAAAAAGACGAAAATAGTTAGGGGGTGTACAAGACAATATGGTTAGATTACATCTAAACTGCTTTTGCATCGCCCAAAATTTCTTGAACAATTTTTGCTTCAAAAAAAGGATATTTTATCCCTTTGATTTCTTCATAATATTGATGGCCTTTCCCTGCTATTAAAATTAGATCGTTTGCGTGCGCCAGTAAACAAGCTGTTTTAATCGCCATCGCTCTATCTACGATATGGAGCACTTTCGGAAAGGCTGCTTTAGGTACACCTTGTTGCATCGCATTGATAATTTCTTGTGGATCTTCTTGTCTTGGATTATCACTCGTAAATATAGCGATATCACTATTTTGAGATAGAATCTTTCCAATGATTGCCCGTTTTTGTTGGTCACGATTGCCTCCACACCCCATAATGGCAATAAGCCTGCTGCCAGCAGGGCGGATGGCATGCAACGTATCCATTACTTTTTGAAGGGCATCTGGCGTATGGGCATAGTCTATTATAACTTGTTGCGATTTTCCATGGTGCACCCGATTCATTCTTCCCAAAACAGGAGGAATTGCTGAAAGCGCTACCAAACTTTCTTCGTTGTTTAATCCCAATAACTGAGCGGTACCATAAGCAGCCAACAGATTACTGGCATTAAATGCACCCAGTAGTTGAAACCATATCGATTGATGGGCTAAGGGTAAGGCTAACTCTAGCCCATGTAAAGTATTGGTCACTATTTTTGCTCTAAAATCAGCAACGTCTCGAAGTGAAAAAGTAAACTTTTGAGCCTTACAATTCTGAAGCAGTACCGGACTGTGTTTGTCTTGCTGGTTCATAAGGGCAAAAGCAGTAGCAGGCAAATGGTCAAATAGTTTTTTTTTAGCCTGAATATATTGTGAAAAGTTAAGATGATAGTCCAAATGTTCATGGGTAATATTGGTAAAAATAGCACCTCTAAAATAGAGGCCTGCTAACCTTTCTTGGACTATAGCATGTGAACTTGCTTCCATAAAACAATATTGGCAACCCGATGCTACCATAAGATGCAAGAATGACTGCAATTGCAAAGGATCTGGCGTGGTATGGCTAGCGGGATAGGTTTGATCTAAAACCTTATTGTATATAGTAGAAAACATACCAGCTTTATAGCCCATTTTGCGCACCACATGATACAATAAGTGTACAATAGTGGTTTTACCATTTGTACCAGTAACTGCTACCAAAGTTAGTTTTTTACTGGGCTGTTCGTAAAAATTAGCAGCCATGATCCCCAGTGCTTTAGCGGTAGAATAGACCACTATATAGGTTATATTTTCCTGAATCGACTCAGGCAGCCATTCGCATACAACAACGCTACTACCTGCTGCTATGGCCATTGATATGTAGCCATGTCCATCCAATTGGCTACCATTTATAGCAATAAAACAAGAATGGGGTACTGCTTTACGGCTATCAAAACAAATACTTTGTACAGATAGGTCAGTTGAACCCCATATTTTTTTTACAGAAATACCTACTAGAAGCTGTTGAAGATGGTGCATGATTACTTTAATAAAATAGTCATATGGTTATCCATTACTTTAGATTGTTTGGATACTGTACCATGTATATTACCCACTACTGTAACTTTAAGGCCATGTTCTTCTAATAAAAAGAGTGCATCACGTAGCTTCATATGCAATACATAGGGTACTTCTTTTGGAGATGGATTGTGGCATGGCTGAAAGTTTACACCTGTAGGACTGATCTGCATACTGCCCCAATTTGGGACTATATCATGTTCAGGTAGAGGGAAATGCAAAGATTGGTATAAAAAACGGAGTTCATGGGTATTCCCTACATTAGAAAGTAAGGTTGGATATGGCCCTACAGACCCATTAATGGGTTTTCTTGCCTGCAAATCTTTCCCAGCTATTCTATCCACAATATTTTTAAATATAGGTGCAGGTACTTCTGAACCAAAACGAAAGGTTGCACCTTGCGGATCATCTACTACAATAATGCAACTATAATAGGGACGATCTGCTGGAAAATAACCAGCAAATGAGGTCAGGTGGTGGTCGGTATACCTTCCATTCACCAATTTTTGAGCAGTACCTGTCTTTCCAGCTATTTTATAAAATCCATGCTTAATGCGTTGTGCAAGCCCCTTTTCTACCGTCCCCTCTAACATAACTTGTAGCTTATGCAAGGTTTCATCTGAACAGATCTTTTCTTTTAAGACCGTGATTGGAAAATTTTTAATGACGCCATGGGCTAATTGTATATGTTGCACAAACATAGGTTTGACCATTTTACCATTATTGGCTACTGCGTTATACAGTACCAACATCTGAAGTGGGGTTACCTGTAAGTTGTAACCAATAGAAAGCCATGGAAGTGCTACGCCACTCCACATTTTGCTTTTAGGAGTAATCATATAAGGTTTTCCTTCTCCAGCTAGCTCAATCCCTAATGGTTGGTGCATACCCAACTGCTCCATATAATGCATAAATTTTTGAGGATCTGCACCAAAAATTTGATTAATCGCCATAGATATACCCACATTAGATGATTTTTCAAATACTTCTTGCAGGGTAAGCAACCCATATCCTCCTTTTTTAACATCTTTCATCGGTCTGTTATAAAATCGCACTACCCCCTGACCCGTATCTATTGGCTTAGCAAGCGGCCATCTGGTTTCTTCTAATAAAGCCAACATAGATGCCAACTTAAAAATTGAACCCGGTTCTACTCTACCTTGATTGCCTATGGCATAGTTATAGGCTTCTATGTATCTTCCAGATTCTGTGCGAGATAAATTAGCAATTGCTTTAATAGCCCCAGTAGAAACCTCCATTACAATTGCACAACCGTTTTGCGCATTTGTTTGCTCAAGAACGGTTAACAAACTGCTCTGGGCTACATCTTGTAAATTGATATCTAGTGTAGTTACCAAATCACATCCATGTATAGGTGGTATCACGGTACCTTCGGGAACCCTTTTCCAATTGCCACCTACCACTTTCTGATAAAGTGTCTTTTCATCTACTCCTTTCTTGCCACCTACTACTTTCTGATAAAGTGCTTTTCCATCTACTCCTTTTAATGCTTGGTTAAAGGAATATTCTAGACCATAGCCATGTGTTTCCCTGTCCATGCCAATGGTACGCCTGGCCAATTCTTTAAAGGGATTGTACCGTTTGTATTGCGCTTGAAAAATCACCCCTCCCTTAAACCTACCTTGACTAAAAATAGGCCAACGACTCATCATCTTCTTTTCTTCATAGGTGATGTATCCTTGATCCAACAGTAGGTATCTCCGTTTTCTGGCACGCGCATCTATAATTAACTTTTTGTAGTAATCAGGAGGATGCGTTTTATAAAAATCAGACAATGCTTGGCTAAGTGGATCTATTCCTGTCTTAAAACAGAGATCTGAAGCCAGAACAGGGTCTAAAGCAACCCTATAAAAGGGAAGAGAAGTGGCCAATAAAGCGCCATCATCGGCATAAATATTACCTCTGGTGGCCAGAATAGGTCTATATTCTAATTGTGCCACTTTGGCACGATGGCGCCACTTATCTACTTCTAAAAACTGTAAATGTACTATTTTCCATATAACGACGCCGACAAAAAATACAACAAAAAGAAAAACTATTCTGGCACGTAATAAAATTGCCTTAGTATGCGTCACTTTTTTTATTGGCTTTAATGGTGTAAGGGGGGGTTTTACTTTCATAAATGGCCAATGGTGCAACCTTTTTAGCTACTTCAGATTGCTTACTGTCAAACATATAACTAGACTGTAACTGCATATGTTTCACACGAAGCCCATCTACTATAGGCTGAAGCTGATGGATTCTATGCAAAATCTTTTCATGGTAATGCGTATTCCAAACATAAAGCAATCCTAAAAAGAAAAGGTATAACAGACGAAATACATAATAAGGCGTATCTAAAGAGATGCCTTTTAAACCCAACTTTTTTTCTAACCGACCAAATAAAGTGAATCTTTTAATAGGTTTATAGGTATTTTCCTTTCTACCATTAACATCCATAACTTTTTAAAAATCTACTTTTTTATCAGCTCTAATACAAAAAAATAAGACGGACCTCATTAAAATTTTGATAAGATTATTTAGACAAATTTTGATATTTCCTCCTAATATAATCCTTATAGGGTTGCGTAGATATAGGATGACCGGTAACACGTTGCATAATTTCCATGGGATTATACATTCTACCAAATTGATGAATATGGTCATACAACCAATCCTTCATAAAGGAAAATGATCCTTCCCTTACTTTTAGATCCCAGTCTGGAAAAGATTGAACAAAAGCAGCAAAGTATTGAACCGCATAGATATTACCCAATGCATAAGTTGGAAAATAACCAAAATAACCTGAAGACCAATGAATATCTTGTAAACATCCTTCCGCATCATTTTTAGGTGTAATCCCCAAAAGCGCTTGCATCTTCACATTCCACATCTCTGGCACATCTGATACATCCATGGTCCCTTCTATCAATGCTTTTTCTAGCTCAAACCTAAGGATAATATGCAATGGATAGGTTACTTCGTCCGCATAAATACGAATAAAAGAAGTCTGTACATGATTGATGTGTTGGTAAAAATCAGCAAGTGATAGCTCGTTAAAATGGAGAAAATGTTTTTGAAAGATAGGGTACATATAGGACCAAAAAGGAAGAGACTGACCTACCATCACTTCCCACCACCTGGATTGACTTTCATGGACCCCCATCGACACACTTTGGCCGTAAGGTGTAGCCCAGCCTTCTTTAGAAAGGCCCAATTCATAAAGTGCATGGCCACTTTCATGTAAAACAGCAAAAATATTCTGCAATAATCCACCTGCTAGATTTGTAGTGATCCTTACATCAGAAGGATGTATACCCGAACAAAAAGGATGTGCAGAACAGTCTAACCTAGTATTTTCACCACTAATGCCTATGGTCTTTAAGAGCAAATGGTTGAACCGCATTTGTGCTTCTTGGTGAAAACAATGGTCAAAACATACCTTATAGGGACTATCTTTTCCATCTGTTTTTTTTACGATAGCAGATAAAAAAGAAGATAGGTCTTCAAAAAGAGTGGATAAAGTAGAAGAGGTTATACCAGGTTCATACAAATCAATTAATGCATCATAGGGACTATCTACATAGCCTAGTAGATTGGCTTTCTCTCGATTAAGATTCACCACCTTTTGCAACCAAGGACGGAATAAATCAAAATCAGAAGTTGCCCTAGCCTTTTTCCATACTTCTGTTGCAGTAGTGGTAGTAGCATAGTATGCCTGAACAAAAGATTGTGGCAACTTAGTAGTCCCCTTAAAATCCTTACACCACTGCTTAAGATTGGATGCTTCTATTTTAGATAAGCCTTCTAACTTAATTTCTTCTGTATCTATATCAATCATTTCTGCCAAGGCATCTCGGTATTTACTACTGGTTGCTTCCCCATGCGCTAGGCTGGCCAGATAAGCAAGTTGCTTGGCACGTATATCAACCGCACCAGCGGGCATATAGGTTTGCTGATCCCATGATAATAGTCTTTTTGTCTGACGAAGCAACTGAATATGGCTAAATCTTTCTACAAAACTTTCGTATGTTGACATGATCTTTTGATTAAAAGTTAACCCAAGCAATCTAAAACGAATGGTATCTGCTCAATCTTTTATTATTTATGATAAAAGCGCTTTTACCCTATCCTATTCCAATCTCCACCCGAGGCGAGTAATCTAGTATATTCCTTATGAATTACCAAATGATCAGGCTGCTGAAAATTTGGGTCTTTTTGAATAATATCTTTAGCAATTCCACGTGCTACTTCTAAAATAGCACCATCTTTAGATAAATCAGCTATTTTTAAATTTAGTAGGCCACTTTGTTGCACGCCCATTAGATCTCCTGGACCACGAAGTTTAAGATCCAATTCAGCTATTTCAAATCCATTATTGGTTTTAACCATTACTTCCATTCGTTTTTTTCCTATCTTATTTAAACGATAATCGGTCATCAATATACAATATGATTGGGCACTACCACGGCCTACCCTACCACGCAGCTGATGCAATTGGGATAATCCAAATCGCTCTGCGCTTTCAATAAGGATTACTGTAGCATTGGGTACATTAATGCCCACCTCTATAACTGTTGTCGCCACTAGAATACGTGTCTCGTTTTTTTCAAAACGCTTCATTTCTATTTCTTTGGTCAAACCATCCATCTTTCCATGTACTATGCCAATAGTAGTATCTGGAAAAGCTCTAGAAACAGAGGTATAACCATCCATAAGGTTGTGGTAATCCAATACAGCAGAAGCTTCCACAAGAGGATAAACAATGTATATCTGCCTACCCAATAGAAGTTGTTCTTTTATAAGTTGAAAAACTTTTAACCGAAAATTTTCATAGTAATGTTGGGTCTTAATAGGTTTCCTCCCTGAGGGCAACTCATAAATAGTAGAAAGATCCAAGTCACCATAAAAAGTCATGGCCAAGGTCCTGGGAATAGGCGTAGCCGTCATAATCAGTATATGTGGCGCATAAGCTTGATTTTTAGTTAAAAGACCAGCACGTTGTGCAACACCAAAACGGTGTTGTTCATCTATTATAAAAAAGCCCAGTTCATTAAATGCAACTGCATCACTAAGCAACGCATGGGTACCTACCACAATAGGAAGCAAGCCTACTTTTAGCCGATATAAAATATGTTCTCTCTCTTTTTTTTTAGTACTCCCTGTCAGTAAAGCAACATTTAAATTTAGATGTTGTGCAAAAGCACGAAAGCGTTCAAAATGCTGATGGGCTAAAATCTCAGTAGGCGCCATAACGGCCACCTGTACTTTGCTGCTCACCACCATTAACATGGCCAAAAAAGCAACAATCGTTTTGCCGCTTCCCACATCACCTTGTAAGAGTCTGTTCATCTGCTTGCCAGAACGTATGTCGCGGTAGATTTCTTTAATGGCCTGCTTTTGGCCATTGGTCAAATGAAAGGGTAAGTGGCGCTGGTAAAATGTATTGAATAATGATAAATCATTAAAGATTTTACCATTTTGTTTGGTGGAATAAATCTGTTTTTGCTTAAGCAGTTTTAATTGAATATAGAATAATTCCTCAAACTTAAGTCGCCTTCGGGCCTGTCTCAGTACCGATTCGTCATTGGGGAAATGAATATTTTGAAAAGCTTCTTTTAAAGAAGATAGTTGATAACGTGTTAATAAATAGTTCGGTAAGGTTTCTTCTACCGTTGTAGAGAGCTGACTCAACAGCTTATTTTGCAGGAACGCAATTCCCTTTGTATCTAGCTGATGCCGCTTTAATTTTTCTGTAGCATGATACAGAGGCAATAAGTTATCTTTTTTTTTTTGATGACCCGCTATAAAACAAACTTCTGGGTGCATCATTTGTATCGAGCCTTGTGGTAAAAAAACAGGTTTACCCCAGATGCGGTACAATACATTTGGTTTAATTTTTTTTATAATCCAAGAAAAGTTATGGAACCATACCAATTGCAGTTGTCCGGTTTGGTCCTCAAACTGTGCCACCAGTTTCTTTTTCCCTTTGTCAATTTTTTGCAATTTAGTAACATATCCTTGTAGTTGTACACTGGAAGTAGCAGGCGTTAGCGATGCAATTGTAAAAATATGGCTTCTATCTTCGTATCGAAATGGATAATGTTTTAAGAGATCCTCATAGGTATATATACTGAGTTCATCTTTAAGCAGACGGGCTGTATCCAGTCCTGCAAGCAAAGTTATATCCCTAGAGAAAAAATCATCCATGGTCATCCCTATTTTCTATATTATCTTAATCGGCCATTATATTGCTATTCGGCACACAATAGCACCCACCCTTTACACTTTCATACTTATCCCCATCCACTCAAGAGACATTATAAATAATTTGATTTAAAATAAAGAATATTTCTATTATCTAGTGGATATGTGGAGAACATATTTTAAAAGAAAAATTATCCACAATTTTTCTTTTAAAATAATTGGTTTATCCACTGTCCATCTAGCCTTAAAACAGGTCTCTGTTTCTATTGCAAATGGTAACTTGAAAAGTTTTCAAAATCAACCTTAATAACTCAATTCTTGTCAATTGGTAGATGTTTGGCATCTAGTATATATTTACTTGAATACTATGTAAATGTATTTATTTTCGACACCATATTGCATTAATATACAAATCTATTGTAAACGACTTATATGTTTATTTTACCTGAGTTTTGGCTTGTATATATATGTATTGATAATCAGTTTGTAAAATTTGATATAAAAACTGTTTTTTATCTATTTTTTGATTTAAAAAACAAAGATATGATATGACCATCATATGTATTTAAAAATATCTTCCTATAAAATTATGATTAAAAATGCATTAAAAAGATATTTTCTGATTTAGAGTCTGCCTAAGCAGTAAGTAAGGAAGGATTATGGATAAAAAGTCTATAACTTTTTTCTTAATAGTTTTGGTTATATCAAGTGTATAACTATTTATGGTGTTATTTTTTATATGGTTTATTTTGCTTAGGTGGTTCATAATAGGGTTTATATGTAGAATCTTTGTGTAAAAACTTTAATAACCTAAATCGTGGATTAGGATATTGTACTAAAATATATGTAAATCAATTATATTAATCCATAGTTCAGGTTAATAGATAGTAAGTCTGTTCCAAATACAGTTATACATTTTTTTGAAGCACATATTCATGAATTAAGAAGTTGATCATGAAACGAGGCTTAAAGAAATATGTTTAGCTACTATTAAGACGAAAAATGAACAGGAGTTGTTTAAAAAAGGATTCTTAGAAGTCTTATCTATCATGGATAAATAGTGGATGGAACTACGAGAAGAAATGGATGCTTTGTACTTTGTTTAAGAGCCTGTAAACGATTTTGTGTAAGTGCCATTTTTTAAGAAACTCTTCCTTCAAATTCTATAGCGAATCGATTGATAGCGGCTCTCCAATCATGTAGAGCCATAGTCCACTTTTGTGATGCTTTTTGTATAGCTAAATATACCACTTTTAATGCAGATTGGTCATTAGGAAAAAATTTACGGTTATTGATCGATTTTCTAATCACACTATTAAGTGATTCTATCGCATTAGTGGTATAAATAATTTTTCGTATTTCATCAGGATAGTCGAAAATAGTTATAATATTACTCCAATTTTTATGCCATGAACGACTAATGGCTGGATACTTTTTATCCCATTTTTCACTAAAAATAAGAAGCTCTTCTTCCTCTTGATCAATAGAAATAGCCCGATAAATAAGTTTAAGATCCGATGCGACGGACTTCATATCCTTATAGGATACATAACGTAAGGAATTACGAATAAGATGAACAATGCATAACTGGATTTTGGTTTTTGGAAATACTGTATTAATAGCATCTGGAAATCCAGTTAATCCATCAACACAATCAATAAAAATATCCTTAATGCCACGATTACTTAATTCAGTTAATACGGGATAGCCAAAATTTTGCTTCTTCAGTTTCTGCTATCCACAAACCAAGTAATTCTTTTTGGCCTTGACAATTAATGGCTAATGCCAAATAAATTGATTTATTTATTACGCGTTTATCTTCATGAGACTTGATAACGATACAATCTAAATACAGTATGGGGGATATACGCTTTCTAATGGACGATTCTGCCAAATAGTAATCTCCTCAATAACAGATTCAGTTACTTTCGAAATTAAACTGTGTGATACCTCTCTACCATAGAGCTCTTTGAACGTATCTGAAATATCTCGGGTGGTCATCCCTCTGGCATAAAGTGACAGAATTTGTTCATCAAAATCAGTGAACCTAGTTTGACCTTTGCGAACAATTTGAGGATCGAACGTGCTGTTTCGATCTCGTGGCCTATTAATTTCCATTTCGCCAAAATCACCCTTCAAGCGCTTAAGAGAGTAACCATTACGACTATTTCCCGTGTTCCTACCTTCTATAGAATGCTTTGAATAGCCAAGATGATCGTCTAGCTCTGCATCCATAGCACGTTCTACCGTCAGTTTTAATAGTTGCTTGCTCAGAATAGCTAAATCTTTTTCACTCTTAATAGACTTCGATAATTCTTTTAGTAGATTTGGATCTATATTTATTTGTTGTGATTCCATTGATTATGACTTATTTATTACTACCGATTATTTATAACGATAGATTTCTTAATAACAAATAAGCATTTACACAATTTTATTTACAAACTCGGACAACTTTTATTTAATTTTGTGTCCTATTTTTGTCTATTTTTTAGCCTGCATTATTTTTTCCCATTTGATCTATTCATATTAGATTGACGAAAACATACTATATAGCAACAAAACTTTCACTTTTTTGTCCTAATTTTTTAGTCCAGTATAACTAAACACTTACGATTATGTAAGTGAATGTGGTTTAACAGCTGCTACATTAGCGGTCATGCTTACACCTAGTTCATGGGCACAATATACCAAAACATGTCGCGGTAGTGCTCTGTCTACTACTTGCTGATAGCCCATTGTATACTTTTTTTGATGCAAATGGGCTATAATTTCTCCTTTGGCCGCTAATCGAAAGGGCTGTACAAAAATATCCTTGAAAGTAGGGATTGGCTGCTTATTTAAACGTTTATACAATGCTTCTTTTGCAGACCAATAGATGGCCAATTTTTCTAAGGAACCATTGGCATTTTCGATTTCTTCTGCATTTAAATACTTTTTTTGTATGGTATACAAGCTAGATCTTACCATTTCTATGTCAATCCCTATAGGGTAAACAGTAGATAATGCTACTGCCGCTAAATAATGGGTATGGGTAAAACTAAGGTAAAAACTACTATTAGCTAAAATAGGACTACCTTGTTCATTTTTAGCAAGCGTTAAAATAGGTAAATTTAATTTTTCTAATAAACAGTAAAGGGCTATTCTTACGGCTAAAGACTGGCGTATCCTATCTTTTGAAGATAGATTGGCATTTTGAAAATCTGTTAAAAAATGAGGATGCAATTGAAGGCGCAATTTTGTCAAGCTTTCTTCAATTTTCCAAATAAGACAAGAAGTATTAGAAGAAAGCAGGAAAAAATTATAAACAGGCATAGGAAACAAGCTATAGCTTAGAAAGTTGACCTGCTTTATACAACCATTTTACGTGAAAATATATAGATCAAAAAAATTAAACGGTGGTACGTTCAGTAAAACTTTTACGTATCGCTGCTACATCTAAACATTTAATAACGGGCACAAACATAAGGCGTTTGATGGCAGCTTTGCGTTGTGCTGCTTTTATTTTATTTTTTCTTGCTTTACGTTGCAATCTAACAGGCATATGATCTAAATTTTAAGTTTAATAGAAGGCCATTCCATTAGGAAATTTTAACAAGAAGCTGCCCAACAGGATAGCTTTTCTAGAATCTATAATATAGAAAAAACTGATAACTAGCGTGGGCCCTGTAGGATTCGAACCTACGGCCTTCTGTGTGTAAAACAGATGCTCTAACCAGCTGAGCTAAGAACCCAATCAAGAGGACAAATATAGTTATTTTTTTCAAAAAAAGTATTCATTTCGTACGTTTGTATGCATAAGACTATCTGAAGTAATCAGTCCTGAAGTATCATATAATTATTTGTTAATCAGTAAGGCAGTGGCTTCTAAGTGGTAACTTGAATACTTTCTACTAAAAATACTTTTTATTTTCAAAATCCAATATTAAGGACGTTGTTCTAGATCCATAGTATAAATTTTTGTTATGGTATAATGGACTGAAAAATTAGCTATTTTAACGTTAATTCGGGATTAGATTCTTAAGAAGTATCTTGAAAAAGCTCCTTTATCTTTTAAATTTGGAGATACAAAAAACAAATTACCAAAGAAGCCGCTTATGAATGTATTAAAATTAGTTGAAATATATTAACGTAAAATTTGTATTTATTTAACTGATTTACAGATTTATACCGTTTCAATAGACTTTTAAGCTTTGTATTAAAAAAGTACTTTTATATTTAAGGAGGTCTTATGGATTGCTTTAGAGCTAACCTGCGGTTACACTAGATTTAGCAGCGACCAAAGCATCATACTCACTTTTAGCATTTACAACCAATCGTTCATAAGGACGCATACCTGTTCCAGCAGGAATCAGATGACCTACAATAATATTTTCTTTCAATCCTTTTAATTTATCATACTTGGCACTAATACCCGCATCGCTCAATACTTTAGCGGTTTCTTGGAAAGAAGCTGCAGATAAGAAACTTTCGGTAGCCAAGGAGATTTGTGTAATACCCTGCAACTTTGGCTGGGAAACAGCCAATTCTGCTGTCCTAGCTTCAACAGGTACTAGCCCTTTCTGGGTAAGTTTATCATTCTCTTGTAACAATCTGCTAGCAGAAACAAATTCTCCTTGCTTGAATAATTTAGAATCACCAAGTGTGAGCACAATAACTTTATCACGGATTCTATCATTCTCTTCAAAGAATTTAACTTTATCAATAATTTGTCCATGCAATAGCATAGTATCTCCTGGATCCAATACCTCTACCTTACGCATCATCTGCTTAATGATGATTTCAATATGCTTATTGTTAATTTTTTCACCTTGTAAACGGTACACGCTTTGCAACTCATTCATGATATATTCTTGGGTAACCAACGGACCTTTTGTAACTAAAAGATCCGCAGCAGCTACGGCACCATCTGTGATTACCTCTCCTACTTTAACGTAATCGTTATCTTGGACCAAGATATGCTTAGACAACGGTATCATATACTTAACCTGTATACCTTCTTTGGATTCAATAAAAACTTCTCTATTGCCTCTTTTAATGCCTCCATAGGTTACGACACCACTTAATTCACTAATAAAAGCAGTATTGGCAGGTTTTCTAGCTTCAAAAAGCTCTACTACACGAGGCAACCCACCTGTAATGTCTCTGGATTGATTAATAATACGAGGGACTCTAGCCAATACTGCTCCTTTACGTATCCTATCACCTGCTTCTACTACGAGCTGTGCTTTAACAGGAAGAGTATAGGAGGCAATGGTTACACCAGCATCATCAGATAAGATGATACTTGGATGTTTGGTCTTATCCCTGGACTCAATCATTACCTTTGCTTTACGACCAGTTTGCTCATCAAATTCTTCTTGATAGGTAACGCCTTCTTTAAGACCTAGGAAACTGACTACCCCGTCCTGAGTAGCCAATAATACAACATTATAAGGATCCCAATGGTAAAGTTCTTGATCGTAACTTACCATTTGATGGCTTGCTACCTTAAGATGGGCACCATATGGCACATGGGTAGTGGTTAATACTTTTCTTGTATCTGCATCTAAAATTTGTAGCTCAGCAGAACGGCTCATAACAACTTCTACTGCCTGTCCATTTGTATCTACATAACTTGTAACCATCAAGTCTTCAAAATTCACTACACCTGCATATTTTGCTTTAACCTTAGCATCAACGGTAACATTAGAGGCAGTACCTCCAACATGGAAGGTTCTCATGGTAAGCTGTGTACCAGGCTGCCCAATAGATTGGGCAGCAATTACTCCGACTGCTTCGCCAACAGATACCATATTACCAGTGGCTAAGTTTCGTCCATAACATTTTACACAAACACCTTGGAATAAATCGCAGGTTAAAACAGAACGTACAAATACCTCTTCTAATCCCGCTTTCTCTATAGTGTGAGCAATCTGCTCGTCAATTCCATTGCCACGTGCAATTAATAGGACACCTGTTTGTGGATCGAATACGTCTTCTACCACCACACGCCCTAGAATACGTTCTGCAAGTGATTCTACTACCTTATTCTCAACCTTTACAGCAGTTACAGTAATGCCCTTCAGGGAGCCACAGTCTTCTTCAATAACGGTTAAATCTTGCGCTACATCTACCAACCTTCTAGTGAGATATCCAGCATCTGCTGTTTTTAAAGCTGTATCAGCCAACCCTTTTCTAGCACCGTGGGTAGCAATAAAATACTCAATAACGTTCAACCCTTCTTGGAAATTAGAAATAATAGGATGTTCAATAATTTCTCCTACTGATCCTTGTGTACTTTTTTGAGGTCTTCCAATTAATCCTTTCATACCACCCAACTGACGCACCTGTTCACGGGATCCCCTTGCACCAGAAATCATCATCATGTACACAGAGTTAAAGGTATCCTGGTCACGCTCCAACTGTTCCATGAGTTGATTGGTAATACGAGTATTGGTTCTGGTCCAAACGTCAATAACCTGATTGTATCTTTCATTATCGGTTATCAAACCCAACATATAGTTACCCCAAATCGACTCTACCTCTGCAGTAGCTTGGTCAATTAATTCATGTTTGTTGGCTGGTATCTTTACATCATCTAACCCAATAGTCATTCCTGCCTGAAATGCACTATTAAAGCCTAAAGCTTTAATGTTATCTAAAAACTCAACGGTAACAACTGTACCAAACTTACTGTACATATCTGTTACAATACGCTGCATGTTTCTTACATTCAATGTTTCATTAACAAATGCCATCCCATCTGGACAATACTGATTGAATACTACCCTACCAACGGTAGTCTCTATCAGTCTATAAACTTCTGATCCATCTGACTGGATTACAGGCAAACGAAGCTTGATATAAGCATGCTTAGATACTTTTTCATGAGCCAATCCAATCAATACTTCCTCAGGTGCATAAAAAGACATGCCCTCTCCTAATACCACATTTTCGGGTGTACTACGCTTTCCTTTGGTTAGATAATGCAATCCCAAAATCATATCACGGGATGGAATAGTAATAGGAATACCGTTTGAGGGATTCAATACATTATAGGATGCCAACATAAGCAATGAAGCTTCTGCAATGGCTTCTTGACCAAGAGGAACGTGAACGGCCATTTGATCCCCATCAAAGTCAGCATTGAACGCAGTACATACCAAAGGATGCAATTGAATGGCCTTTCCTTCAATCAATTTAGGTTGAAAGGCTTGTATACCCAATCGGTGCAAGGTTGGTGCTCGGTTGAGTAGTACAGGATGACCTTTCAATACATTCTCTAATACATCCCAGATAACAGGGGCTTTTTCTTCTATTAATCTTTTAGCTACTTTTACAGTTTCTGCTACCCCACGCTCTATGAGCCTACGTATGATAAAAGGCATAAATAGTTCAACTGCCATTTCTTTAGGTAACCCACACTCATGCAACTGCAACTCAGGCCCTACCACAATAACAGATCTGCCGGAATAATCTACACGCTTGCCAAGCAAATTCTGCCTAAAACGACCCTGCTTCCCTTTCAACATATCTGAAAGAGATTTTAATGGTCGAATCCCCTCTGAAGCAACAGAATTTACTTTACGAGAATTATCAAATAAAGAATCTACCGCTTCTTGTAACATACGCATTTCATTGCGTATGATGATTTGTGGTGCTTTAATATCTAATAATCTCTTAAGCCTATTGTTTCTAATAATAACTCTTCTATAAAGGTCATTTAAATCAGAAGTAGCAAATTTACCACCACCGAGTGAGAAAAGAGGACGTAGCTCAGGAGGAATAACAGGCAATATACGCATCACCATCCATTCTGGCCGGTTTTCTACTTTTTTATGGACATCTCTAAACCCTTCTACAATTTTTAATCTTTTGACAATCTCCAAACGGCGTTGTTGAGAAGCATCAGTTAGCAACTGCTCGCGTAAGTCAACTGAAAGTTTTTCTAAATCAAGATTTTTTAGGATAGACTCAATAGCTTCTGAACCAATAAGGGCGATAAATTTATTAGGATCTGAATGGCTCAATAATGGGTTATCTGGAGGCAATTCATCTAAAATAGCCAAATACTCATCTTCAGATAGTAGATCCATAGCGGCTATACCATCTTCTTTCTTGATACCAGGTTGAATGACTACATAACGCTCATAGTATACAATCTGCTCAACTTTTTTAGTAGGTATACCCAGCAAATAACTAATCTTACTAGGCAGCACCCTAAAGTACCAAATATGGGTCACGGGAACAACCAACTCGATATGACCGACGCGTTCTCTACGTTGTTTTTTTTCTGTAATCTCAACACCACATCTATCACATACAATACTTTTATAACGAATGCCTTTATACTTACCACAATGACATTCCCAGTCTTTTACAGGACCAAATATACGCTCACAAAATAATCCTTTGGTTTCAGGCTTATGGGTTCTATAATTAATGGTTTCTGGTAGGGTAACTTCTCCTGAAGAACGAGATAAAATAACTTCTGGAGAAGAGAGACTGGCAATGATACCAGAAAATTGAGTGGATTGTGCCCTATTTCTTTTAAACTTCATACGGTTAAACTTGGTAAGCGATGTGAGATATGGAATGTCAAACTGACTACTTGTTATACAAGCGTAATTTCAAGCCCTAGCCCCCTTAATTCATGCATCAACACATTAAATGATTCTGATAAATTGGGCCTTGGGATATTATTGCCTTTAACGATTGCTTCATAGGCTTTAGATCTACCAACCACATCATCTGATTTAGTATTGAGCATTTCTTGTAATGTATAAGCAGCTCCATAGGCTTCTAATGCCCATACTTCCATTTCACCAAATCGTTGTCCACCAAATTGGGCTTTACCACCTAATGGTTGCTGCGTAATTAAAGAATAAGGACCTGTAGAACGGGCATGCATTTTATCATCTACTAAATGAGCAAGCTTGAGCAAATAAACGACTCCAACGGTAACGCTTTGATTAAATGGCATACCTGTTCCTCCATCATAAACGGTTGTTTTACCAAAAGCAGGTAAGCCAGCTTGTTGTAATTCACTGGAAATCTGATCTAAGGTCATACCTTCAAAAATAGGATTGACATACCGTTTACCTAATTGCTCACCAGCCCATCCTAGCACAGTTTCATATAACTGCCCTAAATTCATACGAGAAGGCAATCCAAGTGGACTCAATACCACATCTACTGGTGTACCATCTGCTAAGAATGGCATATCTTCTTGGGGTACAATCTTACAAACAATACCTTTGTTACCATGTCTTCCAGACATTTTATCACCTACCTTGAGCTTTCTTTTTTCTGCAATATAGACTTTAGCTACTTTTACAACCCCTTTGGGTAGCCCATCTCCCGCTTCTAGTGTAAATCTTTCACGCTTAAAACGTACAATGGAAGCGGTACATTTTTTAATATAGTTGCCTAAAATATGCTGGACGAGATGATTTTTAGATGGGTCAGGGGTCCAATTACTGAATACAAGGTCTCCAACTAGATTGGCTTCTGCTGGAATATTATAAAGCGACTCATCACGGTAAATATTTTTAGGAGGAAAGAGCTTTTCAGCAATAAGTGGAGCTGTAAGCTTCGTACCTTCTGCAATAATCTCATCACCAAATTGGTGATAAATACCATTGGTAACCACGCCATCTAAAACCAGCGATAACTTTTGAATAGCTATATCACGCAATTTTAATAATTTTTTAGCATGTGCTTTTTTTAATAACTCCAGCTCTTTTTTGACTTTTTGCTTACTTTCTTTATTTCTTTCAGGACTAGAGAATATTTTAGTATCGATCACAATACCTTCCATACCAGATGGCACTTTTAAAGAGGTATTTTTTACATCGCCTGCTTTATCACCAAAAATAGCCTTTAAAAGCCTTGCTTCTGGCGTCGCATCTATCTCTCCCTTTGGGGTAATTTTACCAATTAAGATATCACCTTCTTTAACTTCTGTACCTACTTTAACAATACCATCAATACCTAACTTGGAAATGGCTTCTTCACTAACATTTGGAATTTCATTGGTCAACTCTTCTGCACCAAATTTTGTATCCTTTACTTCCAAAATAAACTCCTTGATATGAATAGAAGTAAAAACGCCATCCCGTACAATACGTTCAGAAATTACAATACCATCTTCAAAGGTATATCCTTTCCAAGATAAGAAGGCTACTTTTAAATTTTTACCCAGGGCCAACTCTGCATTTTTAGTGGCATATCCTTCACAAAGGACCTGACCTTTTTCTACACGACTGCCTTTAGCAACAATTGGCGATAGGTTAATGCAAGTACTGCGGTTGGTACCTCTAAATTTATCCATAGAATAGGTTACAGAGGCTTCATCAAAGGCAACGAGCGCTTCTTCTTCAGAACGATCATACTGAACCACAATTTTTCTACCATCCACATAAGTAACCAAACCACTACCCTCTGCCGTAGGTAACCCCCTAAACTCTTTAGCGACTCTTTTTTCTACACCTGTACAAACAATAGGCACATCTGGCCTTACCAAAGGAACAGCCTGACGCTGCATGTTAGATCCCATCAAGGCACGACTGGCATCATTGTGCTCCAAAAACGGAATCAAAGAAGCAGCAACTGAAGCAATCTGACTGCTCGAAACATCCATATAATTAACCTGCTCTGGTTTTACCAAAGGATACTCATCTCCATTTCGAACTTTGACTCGGTTATCTAAGATGACACCATTTGCATCTAACTGTACATTAGCTGGAGCAAAATTAGCATGTTCTTCTTCTGCAGCACTAAGGTAACAAATGGCACCACTAAGGTCAACTTTACCATCCTCTACCCGCCTATAAGGTGTTTCGATAAAGCCCATATTGTTGACACGTGCATACATGCAAAGTGAAGAAATCAAACCAATATTCATACCTTCCGGTGTCTCAATGGTACACAACCTACCATAATGAGAATAGTGGACGTCACGAACCTCAAAACCAGCACGATCTCTAGAAAGTCCGCCAGGTCCTAATGCGGATACGCGACGCTTATGGGTAATTTCTGCCAATGGGTTGACTTGATCAATTAACTGAGAAAGTGGATTGATACCAAAGAAAGAACTAATCACTGAAGAAAGGGTACGTGCATTAATTAGGTCTGCAGGCTTAAATAGCTCATTATCTCTAATGTTAATGCGTTCACGAATGGTTCTGGCCAAACGAGAAAGCCCTATGCCAAACTGGGTAAACAGTTGCTCCCCAACAGAACGTACGCGGCGATTGCTTAAATGATCAATATCATCTACTTCTGCCTTACCATTGACTACCTTAATCAGATAATGAATAATTTGTATGATATCTTCTTGGGTCAAAACAGAAGTCTCTAATGGGATATCTAGATTTAATTTTTTATTGATTCGATAACGACCTACTTCACCCAACGTATAGCGCTTACTACTAAAAAAAAGGCTTTCTACCGTTTCACGGGCGGTCTGCTCATCAGGTGCCTCTGCATTACGCAACTGACGGTAAATTTGCTCTATTGCTTCCTTCGTATCATTGGTACTATCTTTCCCAAAGGTGTTATATATAAGATGGTAGTCTGCAGGAGCTGCTTCTGAATGATGCAAAATAACAGAGGGAACACCAGAAGATAAAATGACTTCTATCACTGCTTCATCTAATACTGTATTCCGCTCTACAAGAACTTCATGTCTGGGAGAAACATATTTTTCGCCCGTTTCTTCATCTATAAAATGCTCTACAGTACTTTTTAAAACCCGAGCGGCTAATTTACGGCCTATATATTTTTCCAATCCTGGACCACTTGCCTCTACCTCATCGGCAAGACCAAATATACCTAAAATATCTTTGTCACTACTATACCCAATGGCACGCAACATAGTAGTAATGGGTATTTTCTTTTTCCTATCTAAATAGATATACATGACTGAATTAATATCAACGGAAAATTCAATCCAAACACCTTTGGCAGGCACTACCTTAGCAGCATAAACATTGGAACCACTAATGTGCTTATTTTGAAAAAAGAAAATACCAGAAGACTTATGCACTTGAGAAACCACCACACGCTCTACACCACTTAAAATAAAAGAACCTTGATCGGTCATATAAGGTATATTACCTAAAAAAACCTCTTGTTCAACGCCTTCATATTTCCCAGTATGTTCGTCATTTTGTAACAAGCGTAATTTTGCTTTCAAAGGTACATCATAGGTCAAGCCCCGTTCAATACACTCCCGAGGCGTATATTGGGGAAGCTCTAAATTGTAGTCAATAAACTCTAGAATATAGTTTCGCTTAGAATCTTCAATAGGAAAATGCTCCATAAAAACCTTATAAAGCCCTTCACTTATTCTATTTTCTGGACTAACACCGAGTTGAAAAAAGTCTCTAAAAGATTGCAACTGGATTTCAAGCAAATCAGTGTAGTTTGCGGGAGCATCAACAGAAGGCATATGGCAATTTTGTTTACTAGATTGTGTTTTCTTTACGAAGGTGCTACATGTTTATAACTTATAGAAAGCAAAACTAGAATGCGGTTTTAGCTACATTAACATGAAGCAAGGGAGCGCTAAAGGGTACAAATAGATATGCACTCAGACCTACATAGGTAACCTTTAACGCAGCAAAAATTATATTATATCTACAAATACTCATTGACTATTTCAACTCAACCTCTGCACCAGCCTCTTCTAATTTTCTTTTAATAGTCTCTGCTTCTTCCTTAGGAAGGGCTTGTTTCATCGTATCTGGTACACCATCTACAAACTCCTTGGCTTCTTTTAATGTTAACCCTGTTATCTCTTTTACCAGTTTTACAACTGCTAGCTTAGCCGCACCGCCTGATTTTAAGATAACATCAAATGTAGTTTTCTCTGGTACATTTTCAATAGAAACTGCAGGTGCAGCAGCCATCATCATAGGAGCTGCAGCAACTGGTTCAATGCCATGTTCATTCTTCAAAATATCAGCCAGATCACTTACCTGTTTAACCGTTAAGTTAACAAGCGTTTTCGCTAAATCTTTTAAGTCGATCATAATTTTTAAAGGTTTATAAAATTTAGATAAATATAAAAAAGAGACTTTTTTATTAAGTTGATGCTTTCAAAAAAGTTTCCATAACGCCCATCAAACGTTTTTCGCCAGATTGCATTGCAGCCAGCACATTTAAAATAGGGGCTTTTAAAAGCGTGATAATATCGCCTAAAATCTCTTCTTTTGATTTTAAGTTTGTTAACCTATCCAAATGTTCTGCCCCAATAAATAAATCACCATAAATGGAAGCAGCTTTCAAAACAGGCAAGTTTAACTTTTCTGCTTCCAAAAAAGCTTTTAATATTTTTCCAGGAGCACGGCCACTATCACGGCTAAATAAAATACCTGAAAATCCTTTTAATACGCTTGAAAAAGCAGCCACATGGGCGGTACATTTTTCGGACCGCTCTAGGGCTTTTCGTATGAGGGTATTTTTAGCTACCTGATAGGCTATATTTTGTTCTGCACAACTTTTTCTAAATTTATTTACCTGCTCTACGGTAAGCCCCATAGCGTCTACTATATAAAAGCAGTCGAAAGCAGAAAACTTTTCTACTAGACTTTCTATAACTTGTAATTTTTCTTCTCGTTTCATTTTTCTAAAGCCCAGCGGCAATGCTCCTATCTACAAAAACGCCTCTACTCATTGTGCTAGAAAGACTAATACTATTTACGTAAAGCCCTTTCGAGGAGGCAGGCTTTAATTTAACAATCGCTTTTAACAACTCCATCACATTTTCTACTACTTTTTCCTGGGGAAAAGATACACGACCTACACTACTATGTACAATGCCATATTTATCTACCTTAAAGCTTAACTTCCCACCCTTTACTTCTTTAACCATTTTAGCCACATCCATGGTTACAGTACCTACCTTAGGATTAGGCATAAGCCCACGAGGCCCTAATATTTTACCCAATCTACCCAGTTTAACCATAACGGTTGGCATCGTGATAATCAGATCTATATCTGTCCACCCAGCTGCTATCTTTTCAATAAAATCGTCTAACCCTACGTAATCTGCACCAGCTTGCCTAGCCTCTTGTTCTTTATCAGCTGTACAAAGCACTAAAATTCTACAAGGTTTACCTGTTCCATGTGGTAAAGAGACTGTTCCCCTTACCATTTGGTCAGATTTTTTAGGATCTATACCTAAACGAATGGCAACATCCATGGAAGCATCAAACTTTGTAGAAGTACTTTTTTGCACGAGCTGAACCGCCTCGGTTAAAGTATAGGCTTCCTTAGTATTATCTGTTGCACTATGCTTATCCTTTTTTTGAATCGCCATTTTCATCTCTTTTATTTAACCCAAGGGGCAATACCTTGTACCGTAACACCCATACTTCTTGCTGTTCCAGCTACCATACGCATTGCCGCATGTATATCTAAGGTGTTTAAATCTCGAAGCTTTTCTTCTGCAATTTGTTGAATCTGCTCCCAACTAATACTGGCTACTTTACGCCTATTGGACTCAGGAGAGCCTTTTGCAATTTCTGCAAGCTTCATAATGGCAACAACAGTAGGGGATGTTTTAATGATAAAGTCAAAAGATTTGTCTTGATAAACTGTAATGATTACAGGTACAATTTCTCCTTGCTGATCTTTTGTTCTGGCATTAAACTGCTTACAGAACTCCATAATATTGATACCTTTACTACCTAATGCGGGACCTACTGGTGGAGAGGGATTGGCTGAACCACCCTTAACCCTTAACTTTACATAACCTAAAACTGGCTTAGACATATTATATAAATTTTACAAATGCTTTACAGGCATATTTACAAAGCATTAGAAAAGCTTTTTAACCTGCGTATAACTTAGCTCTACAGGTGTACTGCGCTCATCAAAAATTTTAACCACTACATTAAGTGTTTTCTTTTCTTCAAAAATCTCTTGAACTTTTCCAGAAAAACCTGCAAAAGGCCCATCTATAATCTCAACAACTTCTCCCAGAGCAAAAATAGTATTTAACTTTAAATCGCTAGATTCAAGGTTATTGGTTTTACCTATAATTCTATTTACTTCTGTTTGACTCAATGGAACAGGCGCACCACGCCACCCTTTCACACCTAAGAACCCCAAAGCACCTGTTATACTTTTTAATAACTGCACCAACAAGCCATTTGCAAGATCTGCCTGCAAAAATATATAACCAGGAAATAAGTTCCTGTTTTTTACATGCTTTTTCCCCAAACGAACTTCATATACTTTTTCGTAAGGTATCAACATTTCGCCAACAATATGCTGTAAATTACTTTTTATAAGCTCTACTTGTAGATTAGCTTTTATTTTTTCTTCTTGCTTAGTGACTACTTTAAGCACATACCAATGTAATGCATTCATTCAACTCGTCCATTTTTTAAAAAGCATTATAAAACCAAACAAAAGCTTTTTTTAAAGACCAATCCATAAGCCCAATAAGAAGGGCAAATATATAAGAGACCAACAACACAAGCAGGGCATTACTTTGCAGCCCATGATAAGAAGGCCAAGTAATTTTATACCTTACTTCTTGTACTAGATTCCGTATAAATAGCTTTGCTTTTGACATATTATTTTATGCACGGGTGGAGAGATTCGAACTCCCAGCCTATGGTTTTGGAGACCACCACTCTACCAGTTGAGCTACACCCGTATTTAATTTATGTATTAACACTTGACAATTAGGTAATTATACGGCCTAGCATAGGTTTTGTTTCATAAGCGAAATGATCAGACGCAAACTCATGTTTTACAAGCAATTGAAGAGTAGAGACTTATGAACACTTAGATAGACATTTTTTTATCTTAACTAAGATAGTAAAATAGCCTAGTAGCTACTTTACTATATTGAAGTAGCACCTTAACTATACTATGCAAGCCAGCTCTATGAAACTTAACAATCAAGAATTTCAGTAACCCTTCCAGCACCAACTGTCCTTCCCCCTTCACGAATGGCAAAACGCAATCCTACTTCCATAGCAATACTATGGATAAGGGTAATTTCTAAATTGACATTATCACCTGGCATAACCATTTCCACACCTTCTGGAAGTTTTACTTCACCCGTCACATCTGTTGTTCTAAAGTAGCACTGTGGCCTGTACTTGTTAAAGAATGGAGTATGGCGTCCTCCTTCTTGTTTGGTTAAAACATAGACCTCAGCTTTAAACTTACTATGCGGCTTGACACTTCCGGGTTTACAGACCACCATACCACGTTGAATAGAAGCCTTATCAATACCACGCAGCAAGAGACCTACATTGTCACCTGCCTCGCCCCTATCTAAGTTTTTTCGGAACATTTCAACACCTGTAACCGTAGAAGTCAATTTTTCAGCTCCCATACCAATAATATCAACCGTACTACCGGTGGTAATCACACCTTTTTCAATTCTACCAGTTACAACTGTTCCGCGACCTGTAATCGTACATACCCCTTCTACAGGCATTAAAAAATCTTTATCTACTAATCGTACAGGAAGTGGAATATAACTATCTACTGCAGCCATAAGCTCTTCAACTTTTGCTTCCCACTCTGGCTCGCCATTCAAAGCACCTAAAGCAGAACCACGAATAATAGGCGCATTGTCTCCATCAAAATTATAGGCATTCAAAAGCTCCCTAATTTCAAGTTCTACCAACTCGATCATTTCAGGATCATCTACTAGATCTACCTTATTTAAAAAAACTACGATACCAGGTACGCCAATTTGGCTAGCCAAGAGAATATGCTCCCTAGTTTGAGGCATTGCCCCATCTGTAGCAGCTACCAAAAGAATCGCACCATCCATCTGGGCTGCACCCGTAATCATGTTTTTAACATAATCTCGGTGACCTGGACAATCTACGTGGGCATAATGCCTGTTTTGGGTTTGGTATTCCACGTGCGCAGTATTAATGGTAATGCCTCGTTCTTTTTCTTCTGGAGCAGCATCAATAGCTGAAAACTCTTTTTTTTCTGCCAATCCTGCTTTAGCCAAAACAGTAGTAATAGCAGCGGTTAGTGTCGTTTTGCCATGGTCAACATGGCCAATTGTACCAATATTGACATGTGGCTTTGATCGATTAAATGTTTCTTTTGCCATAGCTTACAATTCTTTAAGATTTTCAATAAAATACATAACTTATCCAATACAAACTTTTGGATCTACGCTAAAATCAACTTCCTCAGATCTATTCTAACATGGAGCCAATGACGGGATTTGAACCCGTGACCTCTTCCTTACCAAGGAAGCACTCTACCACTGAGCTACACCGGCCCTATAGAAAAAAGAGCGGGAGACGAGGATCGAACTCGCGACCTGAAGCTTGGAAGGCTGCCGCTCTACCAACTGAGCTACTCCCGCTTTACCTATCTTTACTGCCAACTAGTGGGGAGAGAAGGATTCGAACCTTCGAAGCTTACGCAACGGATTTACAGTCCGCCCCAATTGGCCGCTCTGGCATCTCCCCTAAAAAACAAGCACAGAATCAGTATATATTATAACAAATAAGTAGATCAATCAAATCTACAAAAAATATTTTTTCGTTACAAAAAAGAGATAAAAATTTATAAAGTTTTTAACAGTAAAAGCAAGTAAGTATACGCAATCCAGACCTATCCGTTAGATTAGATCTACATAAATACTAAAAGAAAACGGCCTAAGCGAATCAGAACCATCAGGACCTTTATCCTTCTGGAATAGAGGAGTTAAATGCATTCCTCCTGTGAAACCAAAACGATGATACCCCACCCCAACTTGTAGTACACAAGCACATCGGTTAAGGTTAAAATTACCATTTGTAACCGAAGAAGCGCCTGAATTATTGTATTCTTCATACTTATACTCCATATTAGCATCGCAACGCAGGCCAAGCTTAAAGCCTAACCAACCATGAAATCCTTCCTTAGGCGCTTCCAAGACACTATTGAATCGAAGCCTAACCAAGAAATCAAGGAAAGGGATCTTAAGAGTGGAACGGTATACCTTCCTACCTGAAGTATTTTTTAGATCCTTAAAACTTACATCATTCTCTGAAACTCTTTTAAGCTTTTTATAGATTATTGTATCTTTACCACGTTTTTCACCAACAAAAGAATAATACAAATTACTCCAACCACCCCCTACACATAAAGCAAAACGAGATTGATTAAGCCGAATACCATACAGAAATGCCCCATCACTACGCAATAAAGCAGACCAATCTAGTTTTTTTACAGCGGGAAATCTTGACGGATTTATTGAGTTTAGATCATATAAGTAATCCATTTTTAGGAGTTCGAATATAAAGCTAAAATAATTCTCTACTAGTGGCAGATAGGTATCTGGCTGATAACTTTCAGTATCCATAGGATCTGCATCAGGTGCAGAGGTATCTGGTTGACTGATTTCAGTATCTATAGGAGTAGGCGCTGCGTTACCTGCAGAGGCATCTGGTTGACAACCTTCAGTATCTATAGGAGTAAAAGCTGAGTCAGCTCCAGAAGCTGCATAGGGAAGATATAAAGCGACAAAAAGAAATAACCAAGGAAGAATTTTTTTTTTCATGTAAATTAATGACATTATAGCGTATAAATATTACTTAACAAAGGTACTTTTTTTTTTAAATATGTCAAAACATTACTTTGAAATAAATTTTTGTTTATTAAATTTGCATAGCAACTATACAATGGACTTGTAGCTCAACTGGATAGAGCACTGCACTACGGATGCAGCGATTAGGGGTTCGAATCCCTTCAAGTCCACATCAGGGTTTCGTCTTTGATAAAGTTTCGAAATGTATTCTCATATTCATTATCTTAAAATTTGTACCATATACCTTTTATTACAATTCTACAACTAATTTCTATAATTTCACAGAGGGTCTTCATATGTAAATCAAGTATCTATAATTCACGTTCCTAATTTTTCAGTCCACTATATCCATTAAGATTAACCGATTAGTAAACTACTTCCAACATAAATCGTTCTTGGAGTAGTGCTATGGCACTGTTTTTTTTGCTTAAGTAGCTTAATTTTTCTTGATCTGTATAAGGTTTGTCGGGAACCATCTGGTTGACTAAAATACCTTGAACATTAACGGTAGGATGGCTCAATTTTTTGCGAATTGCAGGCAACAGTTCTTCTTTTAGACTTTGTAGCAGCTCTACTTGTACTGGATTGATTAATGAAATGGTAACAACAGAACCTTCTACCTTGATGGGCTGACCCATAAGATGATAAGCAGCTATACAACCATTATTTTTAAGTTGTTTACTATAATCAGCAAGAAAATTTTGAACCATCTCTTCCGATATTGCTTCCTTCCCATCACATCCATTTTCTATTTTTTTTTTTAAAGCGGGTGTGTTTGATTTTTTCCTTCCAGCCAATGAAGCCTTTAGTTTTGCTAAGTTAGGAATAGCTATGGTCTCTGTCTGTTGAGTAGATGTTACTGGCTTGGCAGCCAGATGGTCTAAAGTATGGTTTGACTGGGCCAATGGCGCTACAGGTGATTCTACCGAATCAGCTGATCTAGATTTGGCTATAACTGCTTCTTGAGCGTGATCTGATTTGGGCAGTAGGTCTATTGTGCTTTCTGGAATATACAGATGGGCAGTAGCTAGTTCAATCAGTGCCAACTCTACATGCAATCTTTGGTGTTGACTAGAT
Source organism: Cardinium endosymbiont cEper1 of Encarsia pergandiella (assembly GCF_000304455.1). NCBI lineage: Bacteria > Pseudomonadati > Bacteroidota > Cytophagia > Cytophagales > Amoebophilaceae > Candidatus Cardinium > Cardinium endosymbiont of Encarsia pergandiella. The sequence goes on along the minus strand of NC_018605.1, from coordinate 334,812 downwards.
TTATAGCCTATATCACACTGGTTTAAGCATGTCAACGCTTTCAATAAAAAAGGCATGGTACACCTAGTAGCATATTCAGCATAACGTGGACGGATATTATCAGTAACCGCTAAAAGCGGAAGCGTAGCGCTGTCTTTACAGACCAATACATTGCGTAAATGTTCGCCCAATCCTACTATAAAATGGTGCCCATTAAATCCTTTCCGTAAGACCGTGTCATAGAGGGAAAGAACCGCAGGAACATTACCTGTTAAGCAAGCTTCTGTACATTTAAAATAATAGTCATAATCCAGGATTTGAAGATGATCACGTGTGTTGGTATAAGTAATCGTACCACCTATACCTCCAGAAGTAGTGATCAAATCAAACATAGAAAGCGCATCCCGCATCGCACCTTCTGCTTTTTGAGCAATCAGCTGTAGTGCAGATTCTTCATAATCAATAGACGTTTGTTTAGCAATTGTTTTAAGCTGTGTAACAATATCTTCTAATTTAATTCTATTAAAATTAAAGATTTGACAACGAGATAAAATGGTAGGTAAAACTTTGTGCCGTTCTGTAGTAGCTAATATAAATATAGCATAACTAGGGGGTTCTTCAAGTGTTTTAAGCAAAGCATTAAAGGCAGCATTAGAGAGCATATGGACCTCATCTATAATGTATATCTTATATTTACCCGTTTGAGGCCCGTAGCGGACCTGACTCACTAGGTCACGCATATCTTCTACAGAGTTATGAGAGGCTGCATCTAACTCATAGACATGCAGCGCGCGATTGCTACTTAAGCTAAGGCAATTGGCACAATGGTTACAAGGCTCTATTTCTGCTGTAATTTCTAAGCAGTTGATGGCTTTAGCCAATATACGGGCACAAGTCGTTTTGCCCACACCACGCGGACCACAAAAAAGAAAAGCGTGCGCAAGCTGTTGCGTAGCTATTGCATTCTTTAGTGTAGCTGTAATGTGGGACTGACTGATTACATCTTTAAAAGTAGTAGGACGATATTTTCGTGCAGAAACTACAAATTGGGTCATGGGAACACTTTAAACGATAGCATATTGATGCTATCCTTGAAAAAAAGATTTAATCCGATCAAAAAAGCTTTCTTCTTTCTTATTTGGTTTAGGTATAAAGTTGGGCGATCCTTGAAGAGAAAGTAGCATCTCTTTTTCTTCTTTTGTAAGCTCTTGTGGGATCCAAACTTGGATAAAAACCAACTGATCTCCCTTTTTGCCATAACCATTTATATCTGTAATACCCTTCCCTTTTAATTTAAAGACCTCGCTAGATGATGTTCCAGGTGGAATTTTAAGCCGCACTTTGCCATATATAGTAGGGACTTCCATTTCGCAACCTAGTGTAACATCTATAAAGCTAACGTGTAAAGTATAACAAATATTATTGCCTTTACGTTTTAAAAGATCGTTTTCTTCTTCGTCTATTTGGACAATCAAACTACCTGATGTACCCCCACGGAGTGGGGCATTGCCTTTGCCACGTAAGGTTAGCTCCATATCTTTTTTTACCCCCTTAGGTACTTTAAAGGTAATAAGATCTTCTATAAACTTTCTTCCTTCTCCTTGACAATCACTGCAATATGTTTTAATACGGCTACCCGTTCCCGTACAGTGGCTACAAATAGCTTCTGTAAGCATATTCCCCAGCATCGTTTGGGTCGTTTTACGAACCACACCTTGCCCTTTACAGGGGACACATTTTTCTACAGAAAGTCCATTTTCTGCTCCATTACCGCCACATGCTGCACAACTTGTATAACGTTTTACTTTAATTTTTTTTTCGGTACCTAATGCAACCTCTTCAAGATTTAGTTTGATTCTTATGCGTAAGTCTTCGCCACGATTAGCAGTACGTCGTGTTCTTCTTCCGCTATTAAAAAAACTACCAAAAGGAGAATCTTGAAATAGATCATTCAAATCACCTTCAAAAATATCATCGTCATAAGACCTGCTTCCTCCTTGGTATCCACTTGTACCAAATTGATCATATTGGTGTTTTTTCTCTGGGTTACTTAGGACATCATAGGCTTCTGTAGCAGCTTTAAATTTCTCTTCTGCTGCTTTATTGCCTGGATTTTTGTCAGGATGGTATTGCATGGCTATCTTTCGATAGGCCTTTTTAATGTCTTCTGCAGTGGCATTGCGTTCTACACCCAGAATATTGTAGTAATCTTTTTCCATTTATACTCCAATTATAACTTTAGCAAAACGTAACACATATTCATTAATTAGGTATCCTTTTTCTACTACTGTTACAATTTTTCCTTGCATTTCCAGATTATCTACTGGTTGCTGCATAATTGCTTCATGCAGGTCAGCATTAAATACACTGCCTTGTTCTATGGCTATTTCTTGTACACCATACTTTTTTAAAAGTCCACATAATTTATCATAAATTAGTTTGATGCCTTCAAGATCTTGAACGACTGCTTGTCTACCCTGTAAGGCCATTATACATCGCTCAAAATCATCTATAATTGGTAAAAGTTCTTTTAGTGTTTGCTCGTTCGCCTTATCGGTAAGGGCTATGCGTTCTTTGGCCGCACGCTTCTTAAAATTATCAAATTCAGCATAAAGGCGAAGGTATTTGTCATGTGTTTCCTTTAGTAGTGATTGCAGCTGCTGGAATGAACTTATATCAGGATTCAATATTTGCTTATCTGCATCATCTAGTCTGTCAGCTGACTGACAGCAACCCATATGCAATTCTGTTTCGTGTGGATTGCCACAATGTATTTGATTTTCGACCTCTTGTCGGCCACAGCAGCATGGTTCCATACTTTCTTCGCCACTACAGCAACATGACTGACTGGTTTTGGTCCCTCCGTTGCAACAATTTGTTTGGTTTGTATCTACTTCCGATGAGCAGCATCCTGTTTCGCTTGTATGTGTATCTTGTAACTTCATGCTTTATATGTTATTGAATATGATGAGATGACCTCATGATTGAAATATAAAAGTTAAAAGTAACCGTTTGAATTAATGCTAAATGGTTATGCAATTTTTTTGCCAAATGCTTTTAATAGTGTCAATTTGTCATATCAAACGACACCCCGCTCTGGATATTTGCCCAGTATGTTTCGGTAAAAACTTTGAATATTTGCTATATCCTTTTCTATATTACCTGTAGGATAGAAAGTTGGACCAAACCCCATTTCTTTTTTAGCATAGTGTATATATCCTAAAATAATTGGAACATTTGCTGCTTCGGCTAATCTATAAAATCCTGTTTTCCAGCGTTTTACATAGCTTCTTGTACCTTCGGGTGCAATTGCTAGTACAAGCGCATCTGCACTATTGAGCATTTCTGCCATTACAGCTACCATATTGGTGTGGTTGGTTGTTTTATTTCTATCTATTGGAATAGCACCCAGCTTTTTCATTAGGTAGGAAAGTGGAAAAAACATTACTTCTTTTTTTATGGCAAATCTAATCGTTACATTAGGATGGCTAAGTTTAAATAACATGCCATAAAAAAAATCCCAATTACTAGTATGTGGCGCCAATGCCATTATTGCTTTTTTACAAGTCGTTGGATGCGTTATGTTGTTGATTTTCCAGCCTAAAAACTTAATAAGAACCATTGCAGATTTTTGGATCCAACTCCCTGCTGACTTGTTCGTGCTATTTTTGGAAGTCATGATGTGATGCGTTTCATTTGGATCAACCAGAACGGTATTGGGTGAAATGTCATATAAAAACTTTACCTTAGGATTCGGTACACTGCTACAAAATTCAATTGTTTTGGCTTAATGTTATCGCTTTTATCTTGTTTTCGATAAAAAAGAAAAGTACTTACTCAAAGCTATTAAAATTAATTTAAATATGATATGTACCATCCATTCAATGACATGGTCATGTTGACTATTTTTATGATGATTTATTGTTTATGAAAGAAAAAAATGGTAAAATTGTAATGGTTATAATCCTCCTTAGCTCAGTTGGTTAGAGCATTTGACTGTTAATCAAAGGGTCGCTGGTTCGAGTCCAGCAGGGGGAGCTTAGGCTATAGCAGGTCTTTAAATCGTATTTTGTCTTCAGTGTTTGTAATAGACCAGGAATGAATTTTCTTTTGCAGCAATTTGAGACCTACCTTCGTTTACAGTGTTTACTGGCCAACCATTCTATCAAAGCTTATCTTTCTGATGTAACAAAATTCACCCAGTTTTTTTTGAATAAAACAGTCACACCGCTAACGGCTGACAGCGCTCATATTCAAGAATTTTTAGCCAAACTACACCACGTCGGCATAAAGGCTACCAGTCAATCGAGAATGCTTTCTAGCTTGCGTCTTTTTTATAAGTTCTTATCCTTGGGTCACCAGATCACTAAGGATCCCACTAAGATTATAGAAAGTCCTCATTTAGGGAAACATCTACCATCTATTTTGTCTACATGGGAAATTGAGCGGATCATTAATGCGATAGACCATTCTACACCAATCGGTGTACGCAATCGAGCCATCGTGGAAACACTGTATGGTACAGGGATACGTGTTTCTGAGCTGATCTCTTTGAGGTTAAGTCATATCTACTTCCAAGAAAATTTTATACGTGTAATTGGAAAAGGTGATAAAGAACGTTTGATACCTATTGGTGCCATGGCACTAAAACATATTAAACTTTATATCGAGGGAGTGCGTGCCCATATGGACATAAAACCTGGATATTTAGATATTTTATTTTTAAATCGACGCGGAAAGAGCTTGACTAGGGTAATGATTTTTTTAATGGTACAGGCACTTGCTCGAAAAGCCAAAATCGATGTAGAAGTAGGGCCTCATATTTTTAGACATTCTTTTGCTACACATTTAATAGAGGGAGGTGCACATTTACGTGCCATACAGGAAATGTTGGGACATCGTTCGCTTACCACTACCGAAATATATACCCATTTGGATAGAGATTATCTTAAACAAATCATGCAAGATTGTCACCCAAGAAGTCGCCTAAAACGCCACAATACGTAATGTGGGTCCTATAAATTCAGTTTTAAAACCATAAAACTATAGAAAACAATTTTCTTATTTTTTGCTCCGATTTTTTCGCGGTACTATACTTCAAAGGGATAAAAATGAATGCAATAGAAGATTATTTTATAATTTTTCAAAATGTTATTTAAATTACTTTTGGAATTGATGTTTATAGATTATGAGTTCAAATATTGATCGCTATGCATAAGTGCTTTATCCCTATAATATTCTTTTTACTAGCTAATTTTTCAATTGTAGAATTTGAAAATCAGAATATTAATTTTATTAATCTTTTAAGAGATATACCCATTACAATCGTTGCACCTGCTTCAGGTGTCAATAAAAATGAGTTAACTACTTTGAAAACCATCACCTCATTGCAATTAAATATACCAAATGGATCCTTTGATCAAAGCCGATCTATTTTTCATTCTAATAGTGATGAAGTAAGATTTAAATACCTAAAGGATGCACTGTTTGATAGCACCAATCATGTAGTATGGACATTAGGTGGAGGATATGGTGCTGCTAAGTTGATACCTGCTTTGCAGAAATTAACGATACCTGCCAGAGATAAATTTTTTATAGGATATAGTGATATAACTGCGCTCCATATTTTCTTTACACAAACATGGGGTTGGAAAACCATTCATGGCAGTGGAATAGTTGAAATACTTAAAAGTGATAAAAAACGGGCTAATTTTACAAAGATAGCTGAGATCATTTGCGGAAAAGTTAAACAGGCTACAGTTGATCAACTATTTCCAATTAATGCAGCAGCGCGATCTATCCATACTGTAAATGGTAAGCTTACAGGTGGTAATATAACGGTGTTGCAAACAGGTATTGGTACAACCTGGCAAGTAAAGACAGAAGGGAAAATTCTTTTTCTCGAAGATACCCAAATAAAAGCTTATCAACTAGATCGTACCTTACTGCATTTTAAACAAGCTGGTCTGCTAAAAAATGTGAAAGCCATAATATTTGGCCATTGTGGCACCGATAATAAAGATATTATCACAACACTGAATCAATTTGCATCTATTTTACCTATCCCAGTCTTTAAAACAAATAGGTTTGGACATGGAAGCACAAATGATCCGATTATTTACAATACCATTAGTCAAATTGCTCTTGTCCAGGACGGTAGCTTTAAGCTGAGTATGCAAGTATAAATTTTCCGAATACTTAAAGGAAATTAAGATTTAGTACAAAATATATCGTTATACAGAAACCACTGCTTTAATAGCTGGATGATGCAGGTAATCTAGCAATGTAAAATCCTCATAAACAAAACTAAATAAATCTGTTTCCCGTTGGCTAAGTTGCATAGTAGGCAATGGATAAGGAGAACGTTTCAGTTGTAGCCTTGCTTGTTCCAGGTGATTATAGTATAAATGTGCATCACCAAGTGTATGAATCAACGTGCCAGGTTTTAATTGGCACACTTGCGCCATCATCATCGTAAGGAGTGCATAAGAAGCAATATTAAAGGGCACTCCTAAGAAAACATCCCCACTGCGTTGGTAGAGTTGACAAGATAGTCTCCCATTTGCTACGTAAAATTGAAAAAAAGCATGACAAGGTGGCAATGCCATTTTAGAAATTTCACCCACGTTCCATGCACTTACCAATAGCCTACGTGAATCAGGATTAGTTTTAATTTCCTTTATCATCTCGCTTATTTGATCAATTTTTACACCTGTTGCTGTAGGCCAGCTCCGCCATTGGTGCCCATAAATAGGGCCTAGTCTTCCCTCCTTGGAGGCCCATTCATCCCATATGGTAACGCCATGTTGTTGTAAATAACCTACATTTGTATCTCCACTTAGAAACCACAGTAATTCATAGATAATAGAGCGTAAGTGCACTTTTTTAGTGGTAAGCAGAGGAAATCCTTCTTCTAGGTTGAACCGCATTTGGTAGCCAAAAAGACTTTTTGTCCCCGTTCCAGTCCTATCTTTTTTGTCAACTCCTTCTGCTAAAATATGTTGTAGTAATGTTAAATATGGTTTCATGGTATGAGGCCGTTGCTATAGATGGTTGTTACGTCAATTCTAGAAAATATTCTTATACGTGAGTCCTGGATTATAATATTTTTTAATTTGATAATCAAATATAAAAATATATTTTATATAGTTATATAAAAAATATATGTATGTAAATTATTTTGGTTATCAGGTTTTTATGTTATAAACTACTTGATACTTAATACAATCAAATAAAATAGCTATAAGGCTTTAGTAATAAAAACTAGTAAAACAACCATATTAATTTACTTTAAATCAGTAAAATACATCCGAAACACATCTACCTGCTAGGGTAAAATATCTATATAAAAGACTATAATTTTTACTATCTGTAAGATCAAATATTAACTTCTATATCCAACCTAGCATAGATTAAACCAACGTTTTGACAGCCAATGCATTGGTAAGTTCTATAAATTCAGCTACACTTAGTTCCTCTGCACGTTTATGCAATAAACCGGCATAACATCTCTTTGATAGGTTCAACCCAGCCAGTGCATTTTGTAATTTTTTTCGACGGTGCTGAAATCCTCTTTTTACTATTTGAAAAAATAGCAGTTCATCACATGGCAGTTTTTGTACATCATTGCGGTGCATGGTAATAACCGCAGAATCCACCTTAGGAGGGGGAGAAAAACGATCAGGTGGCACTGTAAAATGGTATGCGATAGTATAGAACGCTTGTAAAAGCACACTAAGCATACCATAGACCTTATTACCTGGTTTAGCAGTGATGCGTTGTGCTACCTCTTTTTGAAACATGCCTACCATTTCACCTACTACATTACGGTTATCCAAAATTTTAAACAAAATTTCAGAAGAAATATTATAAGGAAAATTGCCAATAATCGTTAACCGTTGCCCTTGAAACTGTTCTGTTAGCGGCAGCTTTAAAAAGTCTGCTTCTATGATCTGATCACTTAAAGAGGCATATTTCTTTTTTAGATAGGGTATAAGGTCACCATCTACCTCTACAAGGTATAAATGAGCAATAGCCTTGTGACGCAATACATCTGTTAAGCTTCCCTTACCCGGTCCAACTTCAATTACAGTACCTCCTAAACTGTCATCTGTTAATAGATTGGCTATTTGACTCGCTAAAGCTAAATCTCTTAAAAAATGTTGACCCAATGATTTTTTAATTCTTATAGAGGTTGACATATTGGTGTACACTAAGGAGCATTGATAAATTCTTTAATTTTCTTACGCAAAGCATGTTGGTCTATAGCTTGCGATTTTTTCAGTAAAAACTTCAATAACCAATTATACTTTTCCAGAAGATTTTCGTATTTCTGCTCAAGTTGAAACAATTCTATACGGGCATCATCTGGAAGCGTTCTATCTGAATTCATTTCAGGAAAATGTACCGCAAAATTATAGTGCAATACCTTTCCCAAGGTCAATATAAAGTCATAGCTTAAATTTTTCTCTTTAAATCTGTTGTAGAGCGTATTTCTACTTATACCTATTTTTTCAGCTAATACTGAAATAGAGATACCGCTTCTTCTTACTACATTTTCAATAATTTCTCCTCTATGTTGCATCTGACATTGGCAAATTAATAAGTAAGAAAAAACATGATGATGAGGTCCTTCCCATTGATCTTTATGTTTAAATATTTTCAACATTCAAAAGAAGTACCCTGTAATTGTAAATGGAAACCATATAGGCAATATAAATATTTGGCACTTTATTTTAAATAAAATCTTAATACAAAAATTATACATAATTTAACTTTTTTAAAATAATTTGGGCTAAAATGTCCGATACATCCATTATAGAAATAGATTTGTTTAATTCTTGTTGCATAGATGTTACTGCTTTAGGTATACCACAGGGTATAATTTGATCAAAAGGGGCCAGTTCATTATTTACGTTTAGGGCCAGTCCATGCATGGTGATCCATCTGCTTACCCTAATTCCAATAGAACAAATTTTTCGGTCAAACGGTTTGCTATTTTTATCTGCTTTTAACCATACACCTGTTAAACCAGGTAAGCTAGTTGATGGAATATTGAAATGGGCCAACATTTCTATAACAGATGCTTCAAGTAAGCGAAGATAACGGTGTATATCTCTGAAAAAAAAATCTAAATCAATAATAGGATAGACTACCAATTGGCCCGGCCCGTGATAGGTAATATCTCCGCCTCTATTTACATGATATAAGGTAATCTTCTGTGTTGCTAAGGTAGCTGCATCCACTAATAGATGGTTCATAGATCCCCCTCTGCCCAAGGTGTATACGGGAGGATGCTCACAAAAAAGCAAGTAACTAGAAGCTACTGGTTGCCTAGATGGATCTACCGTAGCACGTGGATGTTTTTGATCAACCATGGTTTTATAATAGACCTCCTGAATCGCTAACGCTTCTTTATAGTCTATTAAGCCCAAGTGTTTTACCATTATTACTCTATTTTGTACCATTTATCCTATTTTTGGTTACTGATTTGAATGTACTTCCTTGTCATTAGATAAGCGTTGTTTTGAAAGACGCAACTATATTATAGACATTTTATAGATATTGACTTAACAAAAAGTAGATAGATCCTCTATAAAGATTTACACTACTTTAAACAACTAGAACTGATATCATTTAATAGATCGCCCTACTTAATAATAATTGGATAAGAAACAAAAAGTATTATATTTGTCTTTGATAGAAAAAAGCTAATGAAGTATTCCCTTATTCAAAATCTAATTTATTGGTAGATAGGTTTAATCATAAATTAACTAGAAAAGTCTAAAGGCGTTCCAGGTGTTAGTATCACAACGGACAAATGCAGTCTTTCTAAATAACTCTTAATCAAATGAACAAAATACAAGAAAACTATACATTTTCAATGATTAAGCCCGATGCAGTTCAAGCCAATCATATTGGTGCCATTCTTTCCATGATTGAAAAAGCAGGTTTTTCCATAGATGCCATCACTATGCTTCAGTTAACACCAATTGTTGCGGAACATTTTTATGCCGTCCATTCAGATCGTCCTTTCTACAAATCTTTATGTGCATTCATAGCTTCTTCCCCTGTAGTAGTTATGGTTTTGCAAAAAGAGAACGCTGTAGCAGATTTACGGAGACTAATGGGCGCTACTAATCCAGTAGAAGCCGCTGAGGGTACCATTAGAAAAATATTTGCTACTTCTATTGACTATAACGCTATTCATGGCTCAGATTCAGATGAAACAGCTGCATTAGAAACTTCTTTCTTTTTCCCTGGCTGTGACCTCCTTCTGAAAAAAGCCTCTACTACATAGTATGTCAATAGTCAATACATCCTTTATTTAGCAACTAAACAGGTCGATGGTTTGGTAAGGCTTTTCCTCCTTTGTGCAATTTAATTTTTTTTGGATAAAAACTTATTTCATCTTTAATTCGATCTTTTACGCAATCATATCGATCCCATTCATTTGCAATAAGTTGCTCGTTCAGTAATCAGCTACACCAGTCAATTGTTCTTCAATGGTGTCCTTTGTGCTTTGGCAAATTATTAGTGATATGTTTCACGTGGAACATTTTTAAATTTATGGTACTTGAATATGATATTATTGTAGTAGGTGGTGGCCATGCAGGTTGTGAAGCTGCTACAGCTGCTGCGAAATTAGGCGCTAAAGTTTTGTTGGTTACCATGAGCTTACAGACAATTGGTCAAATGTCTTGTAATCCAGCTATGGGAGGTATTGCAAAAGGGCAGCTTATTCGGGAGATAGATGCCTTAGGAGGATTCTCTGGCAGTATAGCAGATCAGTCGGCTATTCAATTTAGAATGTTAAATACCTCAAAAGGGCCAGCAATGTGGAGTCCTCGAACACAAAATGATCGAGGCTTATTTTCAATATATTGGCGCAGGGCGCTTGAATCATTGCCAAATCTAGATTTTTGGCAAGATATGGTGGTCTCATTGCTAGTAAAAAATAGGCAAGTACAAGGTATTCAAACTGCACTAGGTATTAGCATAAAGGGTCGTGCTGTAATTTTAACCAATGGTACTTTTTTAAATGGAATCATCCATATTGGTGCAAAAAAAATGGCTGGTGGTCGTTCTGGAGAAAAAGCTGCCACGGGTATAACCGAACAACTGCAAAAACTGGGTTTCCAAACAGGAAGAATGAAAACAGGAACCTCACCCCGTGTAGATGGTAGAACATTAGACTACAATAAAATGGAAAAACAACCAGGCGATCCTGTGCCAGGTACCTTCTCTTTTTTAAATACTTCCCCGCTTATAAAGCAAAAAAATTGTTATATTACCCATACCAATCCAACTGTTCACAACCTTATTAAGGATAATTTAGCAGATGTTCCCATCTACAATGGGCAAATTCAAAGCACAGGTCCTCGTTATTGTCCTTCTATTGAGGATAAGGTGTATAGATTTGCAGATAAAGAGCGCCATCAAATTTTTATAGAGCCAGAAGGATGGCATACTATTCAAGTCTATGTAAATGGACTCTCTACTTCATTACCAGAAGCTATTCAATTAAAGATGCTAAGGGCCATCACTGGATTTGAAAAAGTAAAAATGATCTGCCCTGGTTATGCTATTGAATACGATTATTTTCCTCCTACACAGTTGTACTATACACTGGAAACCCAATTGATTCAAAATTTATACTTTGCAGGGCAAATCAACGGAACAACTGGTTATGAAGAAGCCGCCTCTCAGGGCCTAATGGCAGGGATCAATGCCTATAGAAAGATGCATGAACTTAGTCAAATAGTATTCAAGAGATCTGAGGCTTATATTGGCGTCTTAATAGATGATTTAGTGGGCAAAGGAACAGAAGAACCTTATCGAATGTTTACATCACGGGCTGAATTTCGCATTTTACTCAGACAAGATAATGCAGATTTACGTTTAACAGAATTGGGCTATGCGATAGGATTGGCTGATGAAGAAAGACTTCAAAGGGTATATAAAAAGAAAAAAGCACTGGTTTCTATCTTTGATTTTTTAAAAAAATGGAAAATACAGCCAGAAATAATTAATCCAATCTTAGCAGCACAAGGTGCAAGTTTAATAGATATCCCACAATATGCTGATGGGTTGCTAAAAAGACCAGAGGTTGATTTGAATGATCTGCTTCAATTGGACAAACAGCAAAGCAATGCACTATTTACTTATGGAGAAGAAGTATTGCAACAAGCGAACATTCAGGTTAAATATGAAAATTATTTTCAAAAAGAAAAAGAACTGGTAGAAAAAATGGAACAATTGGAACATTATACGATTCCACTTGATTTTAATTATACAAAACTTAAAGCAATCTCTGCAGAAGGATTAGAAAAGCTTCAAAAAGTAAGACCTGCTACCTTAGGGCAAGCTTCACGCATAAGCGGTGTGCGTCCGGCTGATATCTCTATTTTAATGGTTTATTTAGGACGGTAATCAAAACAGTTATATCCCAAAAAAACAAAATAAATCTATCGGCTTGGTTATATTGCTGCAAAGATGGAACGTATAGCTTAATAAGCGTATAAAGCAAGTCGTACATTTTTAAATATACTTTTTTGATATATTTTATTTTTTTCATAGATTATGGATTAGCACATCATATAATGTGGTAATCATACGGTAATAAAATCCGTTTATGGTTTATTCCTTATTATTTTCTTTGGTATATATTAAATATTGGGTTTGTTTTCTTAGTTGCGGAGTTCCTCCTGTAATCAAGGAGTAAAAAATAAAGATTTGGGGCTATTTATATATAATTTGTAAAATTTATGCGAATAAATCGCAGTATAATATGGGAAAAATCGTAGCGATTGTAAATCAAAAAGGTGGGGTTGGTAAAACAACTACTGCTATAAACCTAGCAGCAAGTCTTGCTATTTTAGAAAAAAAAACCCTTCTGATTGATATTGATCCACAGGCAAATGCAACTTCTGGTGTGGGCATTAAGCCAGAAGAAGTAGCACATAGTATCTATGAATGCATTGTAGAGACTGTAGATCCCAAGCTGTTGATTCAATCTACCACTATACCCAATCTAGATCTTTTGCCTTCCCATATCAACTTAGTAGGTGCAGAAGTAGAGATGGTGAGCTTTAAGAATAGAGAAGGTCGCATCAAATTAGCCTTAAAGTCCATAACGCCCATTTATGACTACATCATAGTAGATTGTGCGCCCTCTTTAGGCTTAATCACCATCAATGCACTTACCGCTGCAGATTCTTTAATTATACCGGTTCAGTGTGAATACTTTGCATTAGAGGGGTTAGGAAAGCTATTGAATACAACTAAAATTATTCAATCTCGCTTGAATCCTAACCTCGAAATAGAGGGCATATTAATGACAATGTATGATGCAAGGCTTCGTTTGGCCAACCAGATTGTAGCAGAAGTCAAAAAGCATTTTCAATCCATGGTTTTTGAAACGATTATTCCAAGAAATATTAAATTAAGTGAGGCACCAAGTTTTGGTATGCCCGCAATTATTTATGATGCAGATAGTAAAGGTGCGGTTAGCTATCTTAGGCTTGCTGAAGAAATCACGGGTGGCGTTAGAAATAATAAAACTGACTAAATTATGGAGCCTATAAAGGGAAATCGCGTGTTAGGTAGAGGGTTAAGCGCCTTGTTGCAAGGTGCCCATACAGAAACAGCTCCTAATACTTTTGACCATTTTTTTAAAATGATCCAGATTGGATTAATTGCTACCAATCCTTGCCAACCTCGACAAGATTTTAACCAAGAAACACTTAATGAATTAAGTGCCTCCATAAAGTTACATGGAATTATACAACCGCTTACCGTTCGAAAATTAAACAATCACACCTATCAGTTAATAGCTGGTGAAAGACGCTTGCGTGCAGCTAAATTAGCAGGCTTAAAAGAGGTCCCTACTTATATACGTTGTACGGATAATCTCCATATGCTAGAGGTTGCACTTATTGAAAATATCCAACGTGATGCATTGAACGCAGTTGAAATTGCGTTGAGCTACCAGCGTTTGCTGACAGATTGCAAACTTACACAAGAAGCATTAGCCGAACGGGTTGGAAAAGATAGAACCACTGTAAATAATTACCTTCGCTTGCTTAAATTGCCACCTGATATTCAAATTGCGCTTCGAGACCAAAAAATTTCTATGGGTCATGCAAGAGCGCTGATTAATTTGCAAACACCAGAAATACAGTTAAGTTATTTAAAAAAGATACTACAAGGTGCGCTTTCCGTACGAGAAGTCGAAAAATTGGTGCAAGACCTTTCTGCCATTGGCCATTTGAAAAAGCCAACTACTAAAGTACAACTTAATCCTTCTTTTAAAAGAAAGTTACAAAGCACAACGCATCAATTAAGCCAGCAATTTAATACAAAGGTAATTATTAAAGCAGATACACAAAAACAAGGAGAAATTAAGATTATGTTTGATTCTGAGGAAGAATTAGGAAGAATTTTGGCTATTATTTCAAGTATAAAATAAGAATGAAACGGGTTTTTCATTTTTTTTTAAGCGTAATGGGATTTTTTTATTTCCCTTACCTAAGTTGGGCTGTTGCCTCACCGGATAAATCCATTCTATGGAATGTGGCCAACCACCCCATTAGGCCCTTATATGTTCATACATCTAATCCTCTCTCTTCTGAAAAGATAGAGGAAATACCATTATGGTCTAAAATCATGCGTACGGAAGCCATGGTACAACGCGCCTGGATTACTTCTATGGTGTTTCCTGGCTTAGGGCAAGTTTATAATAAAGATTACTGGAAATTGCCCTGTCTTTACTTGGGTTTTGCTTTGGTTGGTTATAAAATCTACTCAGAACATCAAGGAATGAACGAACATAGACGAACCCTTCTTCTTGGAGACGATCCATTTAAGCCAGTTCGTGAGTTTACCCAAAAACGTATTCGGGAATGTGAACGCACGCGTAATCTATTTATTATAATTGCGAGTGCTTGGTATATATTGAATATATTTGACGCTTATGCGGGCGCACATGATAAAACAGTGAATTTTATAGATGATATTGGGACTACATCAACTGATTTACCACAAAACGAACACCTGAAATAAGTGGTTCTGTTGCTTGTACATAGAAAAATTAATAATCTATGCGACGGACTTAGTCTGATTATAGCTACGGTTCTATGGATACTATGAAAATTTCTTAAAAATCTATGGCGCACTTTTGGGGTGTGATGCCACTTGTTTCGTAGCCCTATCTGCTGCTTTGAGTTGAGCAGTTACTTTGGACTTTTTTTGCTTGGCAACTGCAATATTGTTTTTATTTTTGGATTGCTGAATCATAGAGTCCAAAGTAGCTTTAGCTTGTGTGAGATTCCCTAACATTATGTAATTGTCCGCCATGAGCAAAAAGGCTCTATCTATATAATGTATATTATGTGGATATTTTTCTACTAGATCAAATAAAATATCTAAAGAAGTGGTATAAGCTTTTCGTTTAAATGCTGTATGGGCCAATAGATATTTTGCCTTTGATGCGGTAACGGTATGCAATGGCTGACTAGCTTTTAAAAAATGGCTTGCCGCACGTTTATATTCTGATCGCTGCATGGCTATTTTGCCTAGATAAAGCGCAGCCTGTTGGATGGTTTCAACTGGTGCATCCTTAGGGCTATTCAACAATTGTAAACAAGCTGGTGTCGTAATTTGATATTTTTTTAGGGCAAAACTAGCTTTTATAAGCCCCATTAAGGTATGATGATATTCCTTGTTGGTCAGTTCCATCTTCTGTAATTTTTGGTAATGGGTAATGGCTTCTTGAAACCGCTTGCCTTGGTAAGCTAGATTGGCCATTCTTAACCATGCTTTTTTATGGAAAGTAGTTTGAGCTATTACCTTTTTATAATAGTGTGTAGCTGGACCCTGCTTTTGCAGCCTATAATAGCTTTCTGCCATTAAAAAATAAGCTTCTGCAAGCCACTGACTAGAAGGATATTCCTTATCAAAAGCAGCCAGTTTTTGCAATACTTTATGATACGTCTGATTATAAAAGAGCTGTTTGGCCGCACCAATGGTCTGCTCATCGGAATGGCTAGTCAGTTTTTGCCTTATATGGGCATACTTTTTTAAATATATATCTGATTTTTCAGGGCTTCCTTGCGCAGCAAATAGGTTGCATAATGCCATTAAAGCACTTTCTGCATGGAGGTGAGTGGGATATTGGTCTAAAATCGCCTGATAGTCTGCAGCAGCGGATTCATATCTTTGAAGATTTTCATAAGCAAGTCCTCGTTTGATTAATAACTCTGGTTGTAAATCACTGGTTGGCTGCCGTTGGATAAGGTGGCTAAATGATTGAATGGCTGATTCATAGTGGCCTGCGTTGAATATAGTACAAGCTTTATGATAGCATGCTTTTTCATAATACTTAGTCTCTGTATGATGTATAAATATTTCTTGTAGGCAACGATCTACCTGCAGTTTGTCTCCTAATATCTGGTAAATCAGAGCTTCTTGGTAGCGAACATGGGCAGGATGATAGGTATACACAGTTGCATAGAGCCTAAGCGCTTCCTTGTAATCTTTCTTTACATAATAACAATCAGCCAACCGAAGCATGGCATCATAGTGGGTAGCAGCAGGCTGTTTTTGGGTAATCGTTATGTAGGATTCAAAGCTTTGGGCTGCCGTGGTGTAATGGCCCGTGTTAAAGTAACTATAGGCTAATCCATATAGGTTTTTTGCATAATAAAGTGTATTTAAATCATCTTCTTGCCGATATTTTTTATAAAATTTTAAAGCTTTTTCATATGCACCAAGGGAAGAAAAGGCTTCTCCTAACCAAAACTGGGCTTGTACTACCAAAGCGGATTTAAAAGGGAAAAGTAGCGATTGCTTTAAGTATTGTATGGCAGTATCAAACCTATCTGCATTGTATGCTGCTAATCCTTCATAAAAGAGTGCTTTTTGGTATAATTTTAAGAGTGGTTCTGTTTTATAGGGCAGTTCGGCCATATAGTATATGGCCCGTTGATAAGCCCTTATTTTGTAGTAACAGGTTACCAGTAAGGCTTGTGCAGCCGAAAGATTTTTACTATCAGGTCGGGCTTGAATAAAAGCGGTCATTGTTTCTATAACCTCTGCAATGGCGCCCTGTTGGTAACGTAAGCCTGCACCTTTAATAGCTGCTAAATCGCTTATATCTGGATCAAATTTTAGCCGTGCAGCTTGGACAAAAGCAGCTACTGCCGCTGGAAGGTTACCTTCTTTTTCATAGATTAGCCCACTATAGTAGGCAGCAATTTGACCGGCATGATCCTCCTTTGCTAACAATTGCTGAAAACAAGTTTCTGCTTGAGGGTATTGTCCTGTTTTATATAACGCATGGCCCAGCTTAGCCGATGTCATACGGGTGGTATCTTTATCTAAGGCTGCCTGATAGTGGACAACGGCTGCTTGATATTGTTTGAGAAAAAAGTAGGCATCCCCAATAAGAAGGTGATCTTGTTTGTTAAAAGATGAAGCCGGACAACCCTGTACATAGGCTAACAATGATGAAAAGTTGCCTGCTTTATGGTATACCTTTAACATCAAACTTTGGGCTTCTTGTCTATATTTTTTGTTGGCTGCTTGTAATGCAACTAGTGCACCATCATAATTTCCTTGCTGAAAAGCTATATAAGCCATCTGTAGTTGTGCAGGGTAATAGTAAGGATGGTTTTTTTTGTTAATAGCTAAAAAGCTTTTTTTTGCATTTTCCCAATCCTTTAATTGCAAATAGGTATCTCCTATCGCATATTGAAATGCTTCGCGTGTTTTAGGTGTTAAGCGATTTGGATTAATATTTTGATATAGGGTGAGGCTTTTATCCCATAAACCTGCTTGCGCAAAACAATGGGCCAAATGATAACGCACAGTTTCTACATGTGGACTGGTAGGATGCTTTACTATAAAATATTGTAACAGCATGACTATATGTGGATCTTTGTTTTCTAAAGCAGATAATACTAAATAATAGGAAGCTTCTTCTTGCTTGTATTTTTTGGATGGCTGGTTTGCATAGGTTTCACAGTACTTTTGAGCCGCTGCATATTGCTGTTCGTTAAAGTGCATCAGCCCTTGATGAAAGATAGCCTTTGGAAATGCGACAGACGAATCATTGGTTAAAGCGCATCCTTTATAAGGGGTAGTCATTAAGAAAATGGCCATTGCGATAACCGCATATATTGATTGTATCATAAGTATATTAGGTTGAAAGTAAACCACTGCTCCGGTAACAGTTTTTGTACTATAGCAAACGGGTCAATGTGCATATACCACTAAATAGCATAGAAAGCGTCTATAATGGGCTGCATGTATAAAAATAGTTTGTACATGCTATAGCTCCAAAATAGGGATTTCTATTTTATCT
This sequence comes from Cardinium endosymbiont cEper1 of Encarsia pergandiella, assembly GCF_000304455.1. Classification (NCBI taxonomy): domain Bacteria; kingdom Pseudomonadati; phylum Bacteroidota; class Cytophagia; order Cytophagales; family Amoebophilaceae; genus Candidatus Cardinium; species Cardinium endosymbiont of Encarsia pergandiella. The sequence continues at coordinate 316,469 of NC_018605.1, read as the reverse complement.
TACTACGCTAGCATAGCTATTTTACATTTTGTGTGCAAAATAGCACCTACTGAATAAAACTTATTGGCTTTTTATAAGCCAATTTAAGGATGCATTAATTTAAAAATTAATTCTTTCATGATTTGGTAATCATCCATGTTGGAATTAATGCCTTTTAACTGTAGATCCGCTTGATGGAGGTAGGTTATGTTATCAATGGTTTGGTGCAATGTATACTTTTGAACCGCATCAAGGTACCCTTTTATAAAATAGGGATGTATATCAACTTGTTGCGCAATCTTAGTGGGAACGGTTTCTTTGGTTTGGTGCAATACCAGTAGCTTAGCAAAAAGATTGTATAAAATGGTTACAATGGGCAACGCAGCATGGTCTTTCCCACTAGATGCACAAATGCCAATCATTTGGTAGCTTTTGGGATAATCTTTCTGCATAATGGCTTTTTGTAGTTCAAATACATTGAAAGGCTTGTGCAGCCCTATATAGGCTTCTACAATACCATCGGTAATCGTACTGTTTGGGATAAGGTTAATACGTAACTTATGGAGTTCACTAGCTATTCTTGTTAAATCATTACCTATATAGGCTTCTACTAAGCAAACTGCTTCTTCTGTGATAGACAGCTGAAGGTTTTGTACAAAGGACTTGATAAAACCAGGCAATTGTGCATCATATAGTTTTTTACAGGTAATCAAGATATTGTGTTTGCTTAACGCTTTTCCAAAACTACTTCTTCCATCTATTGTTTTGTATTTGTGTGCAAAAACCAATAGAGTAGTAGGTTGTGGATGTTGCACATAATGTAATAATAGCTGTTGGCCCGTAGCGTTTTTTAAGTCTGCCATCTCTTGTGCTTCTTTCACGATAACCACTTGTAACCTAGCGTCCATTGGAAAACGGCGTGCTTGGGTAAGCAGTGTAGCCATGCTACATTCTTTTCCATAGACAATGGTTAGATTAAAGTTTTGTTCAGCTGGCGTCAGTAGTTTTTCTTCGAGGTATTGGGTAATTGCATCGATATAATATACTTCTTCTCCTTGTAAAAAATAAATAGGGGTATAGCTATTTTTTTGCAAATCTTCTAGAATCTTTTGTGGGGACTGCATGATATGGTTGATTTTTATATTTAAAAACGAACTATTTTTTTACTTTTTAAGTGATTATAATCGCCCTATGCTTTAGGATTGCCCGCTGTAACTTTAAGCGGGCTGCAATATACCATCTTCTAGCAATAAGATTTTATCTACAATAGTTGCCAATGATTGGTTATGGGTTACCAAAACGAAAGTTTGCTTTAGCCGCTTAGAAAGATCTAAGAAAAGCGCATGTAGCATTTCTCCATTTTTGGAATCAAGATTACCACTGGGTTCATCAGCAAAAACAATAGATGGGTCGTTGATCAATGCCCTGGCCATAGCGGCACGCTGTCGTTCTCCTCCCGAAACAGCCTCTGGTAAGTGGTTTTTTCGATGGCTAATGCCGAGTAAATCTAAAAGGTGATTGGCTTTTTCAACTACTTCTTTTTTAGAAAAGGCGCCAATATAGCCCGGCATACAGATGTTTTCAAAAAGTGTAAATTCGGGTAAAAGGTTATGAAACTGAAAAACAAATCCTATTTTTTTATTTCTAAATGTAGACAATGCAGGCCCTTTCAGTCCTATAAGATCTACTCCATCCAGTGTTAAAAGGCCACTATCTGGCCGCTCTAATGTAGATAAAAGATGTAATAAAGTAGTTTTTCCAGCTCCAGAGGGGCCCATAATGGCCACCATTTCTCCCATATGGATGGATAAATCGATCTGTTTGAGGATTTTATATCCATGATAAGATTTACAGACTTGTTTGGCTACAAGCATATATATGCATAATATTTTGTATTTTTGGTTTAACGTTTAAAACCTTAGCTGTAAAAATAGGTTGTAAATATATAAAATTTTGGTCACGCGCTCGTAGTTCAACCGGATAGAACGTCGGATTTCGGCTCCGAAGGTTGAGGGTTCGAGTCCTTCCGAGCGCACAGTTTGAATGATAGAGAAGCGATGACTAGTCTAATGGATCATATGCTCCGCTTAGCGAAATGAATCTTCATCGACCAATCGGATATCTTTTTGAATATGATGCCGTGCCAATAGATTGGCTACTAAAGCGATGCAGGGGAAAATGATACCTATTTTATAGCTGCTATCTCCATCTGGTAAATAGGCAGCATTAGCCTTGTTAACCAACATCCAAATACCCCCCCCTAGTACCATTAATAGCAAGGTGATATGTGTAGTTAAATGGAGTTGTAATTTCCTGTGGTTATGCCGCATCATGGCATACACTGCTGTTCCCATAAGGTAACAGCAGTATAAAGCGCAACAACCATAGGGAAATATAATACATTGATCTGTAGAAAGAATAAGCGCATAGGGCTTGATGGTACAAATACGGTCTAAGCTTACCTTTACCCAAACTGAAACATTAAAAAAAGCAGCGATGGAAATACAGACTATACCTAAATAAAGCGATTGGACTCTTTGAATCATATGCAATGGTATAAAAATAGAGACAGCTAGGAAGGTTAAATAGCGATGCGCATAAGCCATACATCCAAAGACTTGACTTTGATTTAGATAATTGACTAATACCTTCGATTAGACTATTTAGACTATTAATGTATAGTTATGTTACATCTACATGTAACCTTATTTACATACAAAACCCTATATGCACTAGCGGAACGATTTTGCTATCTTAATTTCAGACAGAAGCGGTCTGGACGGGAGTCGAACCCGCGACCTCCTACATGACAGGCAGGCATTCTAACCAACTGAACTACCAGACCGTAAAATTTCTAAGAACTTCTACGTGTGAAATACAAATTTAATGTATAAATTATTATTTATCAAAACTAATAATCGTTTTATGTACGAAAATAATTGCAAGTTCAAACTGTCTCATGTAAATTCACAGCATAATAATGAATTTATTATCATAGCATAGTGTGGATGGGTTTAACGATAAACCACCCGATAAATGGCTATATAATTTTTAAATCTCCATATACCATGACCAAATCAGAAGTAATTTTAGCAATCGCTCGGAAAACAGGGATTGATAAAGAAGATGTTAAAAATACGATTGATGAATTATTTCGTGTTATTCAAGATGCTGTAATAGATGATCATCGCGTACATTTTAGTGGTTTTGGTAGTTTTTCTAAAAAGAAACGTGCTAAAAAAATTGGCCGTAATATTAGTACCAATACAGCTATTGTTGTAGAAGAACACTATATTCCATTTTTTAAGCATTCTAAGTTCTTTGCAGCAAAAATTAAAGCCGCTGGTGCTACATAACCTTTATAAGGAAGCTATATAGATCCGCCATTATTATATTGATAGACATGGTATTTATTCAGCTCAAGGCGTCTATTAAATAATAAAATAGTATCTGCTTTACGCTTCCAATGCTTTCCAAATTTGCAAAGCGCTATCGCAAAAGAACATTAAGTGTTAGATGTTGCTTTTTAGTTGGTTAGTTGCCTTGATGAAGTAAAAGGTGGTATGAATATAGTGCGTCTCTTAGGTGCTAAAACCCATAAGTAAACCCGATTGGCTTTACTAGTTCTTATGGTATATCTATATCCAATCACCTGTAAGCATTACCTTTTTAAGAAGTGCAAAAATAGCCCTGTATAAAAAGTTTTGAAGACGCTCCTTGCAGTTGGAAAAACAAAAGCCACCCCTTAGATTCCGTGCTAAATGGCTTAGTGCGTCATCTATAAACAGTGCTTTCAAAACTTTTTAACAGGGTTTGATGTATATTTTATCCATCAAACTGACCTAAATAGGTATGCTATATTTTGCTTAATTAGTCGGCCCTCAAGTATTTTTTTGTATAAAAAAATATTTAATTGATATGTCTTCCTAATATTTGGATTTTAGGTTGTGCTCTATTTTTGCTAACCTCTATTATATAATAAAAAGTTTTAGATTAATATTCTTAGTTAGATAAGTTTTATTTTATGTGATTGTGAGGGTGTTAAGAATAACTTTCTTGTAATCAGTCGTAGATTATGACTAATAACACATAGAATAACGTTAAGATTATCCCCTAAAATACCTTTCAAATAGTTAACTGATAATTTACCATCTGATTTCATATGACCGATATGTGGTTCAATAGAAGATCTTCTTTTTATAGCTTTTTTTAGAGCAGGCGTTATACCCCTTTTAGTCTCACTTGTAAATATATTACATTCATTAACAGGTATATTATGACCTCTATAGGCTTTATCTACGAAAGCATATTTTACCTTGGTACCAGATAATTGCTCGGCTTGTAATAAACTCTTCTGCAAAGTATGGCCATCATAAGCATTAGGATGTATCGCTTCTGTAGAGACAATTAAACCTTTTTTATGGGTCAATGTAAATTGTACTTTACAACCATACTCATATGAATTTCTAAACTTACCTTTACTCACACAGTAGACCGAGGATTCATGGATACTATAAACTTTATCATTACTATTTTTTGATTGATTTATAAGTTTTTTACTTATAGATAGTAGTTGCGTAAATTGGTTGCGTATTAGATCATTAGACGATTTTATAGAACGTTCTACATCTCTTATTACCCGACCAAGATAGGTCTTTAATGTTTTAACGCCCTTGGATAAACGTTTATACTGTTTGGCATGAGCATACCTATCAACTTTACGTTTAATAGATAGACCTAACCGCTGATAAGTTTGACGAAGTTTAATACCTATTTTCTTGGCTATACTGACCAATTTTTCTCTGGCTTTATTAAGCAAAGAAGAGTCCGTTGGGTAACGGATATTTTTCTCCATTACACTAGTATCAGATATAACTTTTTCAAGTTCTTTTCGGGTCACTACTTTTTTTTTAGCGCTAAGTCTATAGTCATAAATAAGATTTTATTGAGACCTTCTTGACCTAATCTATGGCGCCAACGGGTCAATGAACTGGGGTTACAAAGTACCTTAAACTGAAAATAATAATATCCACAAAAGTATTGCCAATAAGGGTTTTCGACCCATCTAACCACTACTTGTTCATCAGAAATATTATTACATATGACTCATAATAAGAATCCCTATAATTAAACGAATAGGCAAAGGAGGTTGACCAAGTCCATAGCTAAAACCGCGGTCTAAATCTGATTCTAAGGAGTGCCAGGTAATCGAATCAGATAACTGGAATAAAGGATGTTTCGGGTTAAGAAAACTAGATAAGCGTTGCTCAAACAAAGGCTCAAGGCTATTATTTATTTTCTTAGATTTTATCTTTATTTTGCAAGCTTTTTATACAAAACAACCTATAAAACTGGTTATTAACCAATATAAATTTAACCATTTATTTGCTGATTAACAAATGATTATATAGTATTTCAGGGCCGACTAATTAAACTGGTTCATAGCATGTAGAATGCCTTTATTACACCAAGTTATTAATATTTGACAAGCTTTATGCAAGTGGTCATCTATTTTTTGTAATTCTTTTTCATTAAAATTATTTAAAACAAAATCTGAAAGTTTTCCTTTAGGGAAATCATTTCCAATGCCTATTCGAAGACGTGGATAGTGGTTTGAAGCTAAAGCATGGGCAATGCTTTTTAGGCCATTGTGGCCTCCATCAGCGCCTTTTGTCCGCAAACGCATTGTACCGAAAGGAAGCGTGATGTCATCTACAATCGTCAAACTTTGTTCAACCGGTATTTTTAAGTAGTCTAACCAATAGCGAACCGATTTACCACTATTATTCATATAGGTGGTAGGTTTAATCATATATACTTGATATCCATGGTGGATAAAAGAAGATATAGCAGCTAACCGACTTGCTTGAAAAACAACTTTTTGTTGAACTGCTAGATGATCTACTACTAAAAATCCTATATTATGCCTAGTATGAACATATTCTGGACCAATGTTTCCCAATCCAACTAGTAGTAATTTCATAGGTTATTTTAGACGCTATGGCTATTGATGGTACTTCGCAATCCCCAAAGGCAATTTATGATTACTTCCCTTTTTTCTCCTCTTTACTAGCTGCACTACGCAATGCCCTTGGAATCTCAATAGAGGCTACTGGTGTATTAGGCAAGGCTAAAATAGTATAATTTTCTATTGGAATTTGATGCACCCGTACAATCTGCCCCAAGTCAAGATGAGACACATCGATATCCACTATCGATGGCATATTATTTGGATAAGCTGAAATAGGCAGTTTTCTTTGCTTTTTAGAGAGCACTCCTCCTTTGGCTACACCAATTGCTTTGCCGACAAATGCGGTTGGAATATCCATTTTAATTTTTTTATTATCAAAAATTTGCAAAAAATCTACATGCAACATCATTTCACTTACTGGATGGAATTGCATCTCTTGTAAAACACATCTGTATATAGATCCTTCAATATTGAGGTCTACAAAATGGGCATGAGGTGTATAAATCAAATCACGTAAAAGCACCATAGGTACATAGAAATGTACTTGCTCAGTACCACCATATAGTACCCCTGGGACTTGTGCCGCTGCTCTTAGTTTTTTAGATTCGGCCTTACCGAGATTTGCTCTTTTATACCCTAAAATCTCTATTACTTTCATATTTGTGCTTTGTGATCAATTAAAAAGTTAACCCACCCTCCATCTGCATCTCTACATTCTATATGTTGAAACGACACACTGTAAGTTCGGGGTTTTTTTCCCAAAGTCGGACAATAAAATCTTCCTAATGGGTGTATATCTAGAATGCAACATATGACTAGTAGCTACCATTATGTGGCCATTACACTTGAAGAACCAAATTTAACAAAAAAAGTGTGGAGACAAAAAGTATAGTAGACTGAAAAATCGCATCCCCAACAATTAGGACAAACTTTTATAAATTTTGGTTTCTTCTTTTTCTTATTTGCTAGCCATATACATTAGTAATTTATTGATCTGATTTACAAGAAATTAGTATTTCTTACTTCATATGTATACTTATTTAATCAGTATTTTTTCTGCCTTTATTAGGCTATTATAGATAAAAAACAGATCTGATATGAGGTTACCTTACGCCACTTAATAAACTGTTAGGTCATTATCTTGCTTTTTATTAATTTTGAATGAATTTTGTTTTTGAAAAGATAGAAAAGTGTGTAAGCGAATTATTTATTTTGTGGCATATCTACTGGCTTTGCCCCTTTCTATTTGGGCTGAAGTTCTGACCTATAAAGCGGATCGGTTAGAAGGCGACGTGGTAGATAATAAGCCTTGTAAGAAACTAGAAGGGAATGTGGTCTTTACTTTCCATAAGAGTGGTATGGTATTAACTGCAGATAAAGCCTATCAATATGATGATCAGTCGCTGATAAAAGCGCAGGGCAATGTCAGAATTATGGATCAAGAAGGTGGCGTTGTAGAAAGTGTTTTTTTAACCTATTACTTATTACAAAAGCGAGCTATTTTCGAAAAAGATGTACGCTGTTCATCTAAAAAATCTATATTTTATACCCCTAAATTGATCTACGATGTGGAAAAAAAACAAGGTAAGTTTTTGACAGGGGGCAAGTTGGTACAAGATCAAATGGTTTTAACCAGTAGTAAAGGCCTCTATGATGGTGTCCATCATCAAGTTACCTTTTCCGATAAGGTGGTCTTAGTAGACCCTAGTTATACCTTCCATTCCGATCAGCTGGATTACGACACTCAATCAGAGGTTGCTTATTTTCGAGGTGCTACCAAAATTATTTATCGTGATGGGATACTTACAACCTCTAAGAGGGGCTATTATGCATTGCCTAAAAAACAGCTTGCTTTTGAACAAGGTGCACTTACTACAGAAAATATTACGCTTGCTGCAGACCACTTAGAGATTGTTAATGGCGAAGATTGCGCAGCTACTGGCCATGTCTCACTTTGTTCACAAAAGCATGATGCCTTAATAACTGGTGGTAAGGCTAGTTATGTTGGAAAAGAGAAAAAAGGCGTGATAACAGGTAGCCCATTATTAACCAAGGTAGTAAATAATGAAACGATCTATTTGCGTGCAGATACCTTTGTTATTTTAGAAAAAAATGAACCACCAGAGCAAGAAGTTCATGCTTTAAATCATGTTAGGCTCTACCAAAAAGTTGTACAGGGTGTTGCAGATGGCGCTGTTTACAATACCACTAAAAACAGCATTTATTTACATAATAAGCCGGTTATTTGGTGCGGTCAATATCAAATTACAGGAGAAGAAGTGCACTTGGCTATAGAGGAAGCAGAACATGTGCGTATGTATGTAGATAAAAATTTATTTATGGCCTCAGAAAATTTAGTTGGTCACTACAATCAAGTAAAAGGGAATAAACTGGTTGGACTTTTTAAAGAAGGTGTGATTGAGAAAATGTCGATAAGTGGTAATAGTGAAAGTATATATTTTGCCCTTGGGGATAAGAATGAGTTGGTAGGTATGAACCATATCAAGTGTAATGGTATGGAAATGGCTATGGTTGATAATGCATTGGCGGAAATGACTTGCCAACCCAAACCAATAGGGGTCTTTTACCCAGCAGAAAATTTAAAAGAAGATCAAATGAAATTACCTGGCTTTGTTTGGTTTGGTGAAAAATGGCCTACGAAAGCAACTATTTTAGAAGGATTGCTTAAAGATGTGACCGATCAAAATCCCTAGTTTTATCTATAAAAAATTGATTTTGAACCATCTATAACAACAGTCTTATATTGTAAAAAAAACTTTATAACCTACCCAATAGAACCAGCGCATCTACTAAGCGGAGCTATTCTAAATCTATATTTTTCCTATGTTTGCAACTGCATTGCCTAACCATCTACTGCTCTATATAAATATATCAACCGCTCGGCCCCTATTAAATACAAAAAAACCATACAATTTTTAACACTTTTTTAAGCGGTAAAGAATCATTTAAGGTTGTAATAAATAGGCTTTTATAAAGCCATCAATCGCACCATCCAGGACATTTTCTACATCTTTTCGTTCATACCCTGTTCGGTTGTCCTTAATAACTTTATAAGGATGTAATACATAGCTCCTAATTTGAGCGCCAAATTCAATCTTTTTTTTACTGCGTTCTATTTGTTGTTGTTTGGCTCTTCTTTTTTCTAGTTCTTGCTGATAGAGCTTAGATTTAAGCAATTGCAAAGCTTTCTCTCTATTTTGTAGCTGAGAGCGTTCTTGTTGGCATTCTACTACCGTTCCAGTTGGTATATGTTTTACACGAACTGCTGTTTCTACTTTATTAACATTTTGCCCACCGGCTCCACCAGATCGAAAGGTATCCCAACTTAGATCAGCAGGATTTATTTCAATTTTTATAGAATCATCGATAACAGGGGCTGCATATATGGAAGCAAAGGAGGTATGTCTTTTACCAGCCGCATCAAAGGGAGAGAGACGTACCAGTCGATGAATACCTACTTCTGCTTTGATGTACCCATAAGCATAGGGACCTATTACTTCCAACGTAACGGCCTTTATACCAGCACTATCCCCTGGCTGGTAATGAATTACTTTAACAGTATAGCCCTGTTTGGCTGCCCACATGGTATACATACGCACCAACATATGGGCCCAATCTTGGCTTTCTGTACCACCTGCACCTGGCTTTATATCTATGATCGCATTTAAATGATCCTCTTCTCCATCCAACATTTTTTTTAATTCAACCGCTTCTAACAAAGTAACAAGCCCAGATGCTACAAGGGACAGCTCTTCTTGCGCCATTGTATCTTCTTCAAATAAAGATTCTAATAAAAGCAGTTCATCCCATTGGTTCTGTAAGGTATTGAATTGATCAATAGTTTCTTTTAAAGTTTTTATTTTTTGAATGGTTTGTTGCGCTTCAGCTGGGTTTGACCAAAATAAAGGAGAAGCAACCGCTGATTCTAACCACTGTAATTGTCTGTTTTTATCAGCATAGTCAAAGAAAGTCCCTTAAGGCCTCTATTCTTTCTCCTAGGTGGGGGTACTTGGTTTTCATAAAACTTATTTTATATAAACTAATTTTTTGTAAAATGAATCCGATTGCCTATAGCATGTTCTACTTGATCCGGGGCGAAGATATGATGGGTAACGCGTATCGTTTTTTTATCTTTAGTAAGTTCACTTAGTGGATTACTATAATCCTGAATTGTATTAAGGAAAGTATAGATCGTTGTATAGGTGGACTCTTTAAAAAAGGAGGCTAAATCCAAACTTTTCACTAAGGAATTATCATATTGCTGGTAAAAAAGTAGCTTCTTTGCAATACCATTTAGATCCTCTCGGGTAAAAAGCAGATCATCAAGACTAAAATAGGTAATCTTAGGAGGATCCAACCCTTCATTAAGCTCTCCTATTGCTTCATTAAGTGCTTGAAGTGTATTAAAGTTAAACACCAACTTAAATTTGAGCATCTTTTCATTATATGCTATATCTACCTGGCTAATACCCGCTATTTTTTCAAATTTTGCGCTAGCATTACTAAATGCTTTATAACCTATAGCTTTAGTTACATCTTTATAATTTTTATTTAAGTATTTAATAACCGAAATTAAATGACTGGTCTTCGTTAAATCTACTTCAATGCTAAATTGACCAGATCCATCTTTATTAAAATCGGCCCTCTCTATAAAATCTACTCCTAAAGCAAAGCTATTAGAGCGCGATTGAAAAAAAAAGAGCAATAGAAAAACTACAAACCTTGCTTTTGGGGGCTGGATCGGCATAAAGAATAAAAAACTAAAAATAAAAAAATAGCTGCGCTTTACATCCAATACTTTGTGTAGATGGACAATCACATGATAAATATATTATTTCTATTAAACAATAGCTATTATTTTATTTATAACCTATAAGCCACTAAAAGTAGCAGCATAATTTGAAATGACTCAAAAGTATGAAACTTTCATAAAATTTATGTTGGTTTATGGAAAGGTAAGCTATTATCTAGCCGCCTTTACCTTTAACCCATAACGGATTTAATCTATGACTTTGTTGCATGAATAGAATAAATCTTTTGCTGTCTTAATATGTTATTTACATTTAAATAGTAAATTTATATTTTTTGTTCAAACAGGTGACTAAATTAAGTTAAATTAATTAAAACATGAATGCTGGACTGCAACATTTTAATTTGATAATCAATTGTAAAAATTTAATAGAATTTATTTATCAACAGCTGTATAAAGAATAGTTTAGATAAACTATTCTAGTTATCAGGTTCTTATATTATAAATTACTTTATAAAATCAGGTAAAATCGCTAATTTTTTAGTAAAAATACCAATACAATACTATTTTAAAACTTCTGTAAATCAAGTAAATAAATAGATAATGCACGTTTGAATATACTTCATAGATCACCATGAAAATATAAATTTTAAACTATTCATCCAACGAATTTATCTAGCATGCACGTTAGTACCTTGAATACAGAAAATTAAATATATGATTATTAGAGATTTAATTATATTAGGATGTAGTGCACAGTATTCAACTCGATTTCGGAATAATGGGGCTTATCTTCTTCGATGGAATAGAGAAGGGCTTTTATTTGATCCTGGAGAGGGGACACAAAGGCAATTTATTTTTGCAGAAATAGCTCCTTCTACTGTTACAAGAATTTTTATTAGCCATTTTCATGGAGATCATTGTTTAGGACTTGGTTTCATATTGATGCGCCTCAATCTAGATGGGGTCAAGCGTCCCATATATTGTTACTATCCATCAACTGGCAAAGTATATTTTGACCGTTTGCGCTATGGAACGGCTAATAAAAATGATATTCAAGTCATTGACTATCCGGTTGCTAAAGAAGGAGTGGTGCACAAAGATGATAAATTTACAATTGAAGCTAAATTTCTTGATCATAGAGTTGATAATATACGATGGCGCATCACGGAAGCTGATTCTATAAAATTTGATAAAGAAAAACTCCAAGCCAAAAATATTTCAGGGGTGCAGGTTCGAGACCTCCAAGAAAGAGGTACTTTAAGCCTAAATGGGCGCACTGTTTTGCGCTCCGAGGTAAGCGAAATACACAAGGGGGATATTTTTGCTTATGTCATCGACACTAAATATTGTCAAAATGCTGTTGATTTAGCAAAAGGAGCCAAGCTTTTGTTATGTGAAAGTACCTATTTAGAACAACATAAAAGTCTTGCGCTTTATTATGCCCACATGACATCAAAACAAGCTGCTACTATTGGTAAACAAGCAGGGGTTCAAAAATTAATTTTAACGCATTTTTCTGCGCGTTATCTGGATCTAAGTCTCTTTGCTGAAGAAGCAAAGCTCATTTTCCCCAATGTAGAAACGGCAGACGATTTAAAGCGGTTTGACTTTCCTAAAGGGGACTTTGAAATGTAAATCTTTGATTGTGTTCCATACCCCTGTATACAAATAATAAAATTAGTGCTGCTGAAGAAAAAAGCTTCTAAAATAGGGTGGAAATTTTGGAGCAATAGCAACGTGACTTGCAAAACAGGTATCTACCTTTAACCATTTTGATAATATAATGGCCAAATAATATCTAAAATACAATATAAAGAGCAAAGCGATATACAATCAAATATAGACGCGGCAGAACCGAATGAACCAAAGCATATAATCATGAACACCTTAAAAAAAAAGGTTTTAGAAGCTTTACGTAAAGTAGATGACCCCGATTTAAAGCAAGACCTAGTTTCATTGGGTATGATTGATCATCTTGATATACATGGTTCTACCATTTCTTTTACGATTATACTGACTACCCCAGCTTGTCCATTACAAGAAGTAATCAGACAGGCATGTATACAAGCCATTCGTAAAGCTGTAACGAGTGATTTTGAAATCAGCATTCAGTTTACCTCAAAAGTTACTTCAGGGCGTTCCAAATCCGCTATATTACCTGGTGTCAAAAATATTATTGCCATTGCTTCTGGTAAGGGTGGCGTTGGCAAATCTACAATTGCTACCCATTTGGCGCTGGCGTTATCCAACCATGGTGCAGATGTAGGACTGTTAGATGCAGATATATTTGGACCATCTATTCCGACGATGTGGGGTTGTGAAACCACTAAACCAACTGTAGGCAAAGAGGCTGGGAAGAACTTTATTATACCTATCAATCGCCATAAGGTGAAATTACTTTCTATTGGGTTTTTATCCAATATGGAAGAGGCCATTGTATGGCGTGGCCCTATGGCCAGTGCTGCTTTTAAGCAATTATTACAAGATGCAAATTGGGGTGTATTAGACTATTTATTAATCGACCTACCCCCTGGTACCAGTGATATTCACCTTACTTTGGTACAAAGTATTGCTGTTACAGGGGTAGTAGTGGTTACTACACCACAAAAAATTGCATTAATAGATGCCACAAAGGCGATTGCTATGTTTAAAAAAGAACAGATCAAGGTGCCTATACTGGGGCTGATAGAAAATATGTCCTACTTCTCAACAGAAAAAACAGATGGGGCCCATCTCTATCATATTTTTGGAAAGGATGGAGGTACACTACTGGCAAAACAAGCATCCATACCTTTTTTAGGCCAAATTCCATTGCTTCCTACGATTTGCCAACAGGGAGATGTAGGTGTCCTACCTGGGCAAACTATCGAACCTTTTAACAAAATTGCAGAAAGACTAGCACAACAAGTAGCCATCCAAAATGCCACCTATGCTGGTTCAACCAATGGCGTTAACTGAACGCTATTCATTTTGTCCTTCAATTTTATCCAACAAAATCTTTCTAGGGAGCTCTAATAGGCTTGGTGCATTGCAATTTGTTCTTTAAATTTAAACAAACATTTGGCCTAGATGTTTAACAGCCGTTTAGCCCCTTTGTATTGCATGGCAAGATGTTAAAAAATGATTATAAGCTAAGGTAAACCAACTAAGATCCATATGCAAGCACCTACTCACCTATCTCCACAAGGATGTATTTTTTGTCAAATCATAGCTGGGCAAGCACCTTGTCATAAAGTGTGGGAAAGGGTAGATTATATGGCTTTTCTATCTATATTTCCTAATACAGAGGGGTTTACAGTGGTAATACCTAAGCGTCACCTGAGTAGCTATATTTTTGATCATGGCCCAGAACAGATCAATGGGTTAATGGCAGCCGCTAAACAGGTATCCAACCTATTGGTGCATAAGTTTCCAACCGTTGCTAGAACAGCTCTTGTATTTGAAGGATATGGTGTAAACCACTTACATGCCAAATTAATCCCTCTGCATGGCACCAAAGGTGGTCCGAAGCTTGCCTCCACGATCAAAACCAAATTTGATCAATACCCTGGTTACATTTCTTCTCATGATGCAGCACGGGAATCGGATGAAAAATTAGCAGCAATAGCTAACTTTTTAAAAAATTAGTGTCTGTTAGAAGAACCAGTGATAAATTTTGAAAAAATCCCTACCATATGCTTCTAACCAACCTGGCTTAATCATTACATTATTGTATAAATAATGTAACATAATTTTTTTCGTATACGCCACTAATATTGTCCCGAAGATGCAACCTATTGGGCCACGTTTGGGTATTTTTGATGAATGGTTAAAAAAAGCTTAGATGGATGCAACGGATCAAAAATTATAAGAAAGATCAAAACAATTTGATAAAAATTGATTAGATTCATAAAAAGAAGACCAGGTAAGCAGCCTTGTTATAAGCTTGTAATTTGGGAATAGGGTAAACAGTGTGCTTCAGGTCAAAATAAGCATTATCCCTTTACCCATCTGACAACGTTACTGTTTCAAACAGTGTAAAAACCCATTTGTAAAAAATTGCGGTGAGACCGCACCAGCTTACTAGATAGAACACCCAATTGTTCATCTGGAAGGCCAGAGGAGTGGCTTCTGCAATGCGTTTTTACCAGCAGTCTGAACAAGTATCAATAAGCAGCTTGGCCGAAAATAGTCGAACCATCTAATAAAAGATTAATTGTTATATCATGAATCAATTTGAAATATTAAAAACATTGGTACTTTCACTAGAAGATGAGTTTTATAAATTCTATGAAAAGAACAATAAAGCAGCTGGAGGAAGAATTCGTAAGGGTATGCAGACGCTAAAAAAAATTGCACAAGAAATCCGAATGAATGTATTGGCCTCTAAAGCACCTACCAACGATCTGAAGGATACAGATAATACATAGCTAAAAATATTCAAGGTATGATGAAGCAAAAATATTTGATTAATAATTTGTTTGCACTTGTTTAGTCCGGTGTATAGCTAGGCCTAAAGATTGTAATTAGAAAAAAGGTACTTGCAGATAGAGAGCCAAGTGGTCTGTATAGGATAGCAAACAACCTAAACGGTGGATTATAGTTACTGTAGACCAGTTATATATGTTAGTTATAGAAAGTTTTTGCTTTTTTACGCCATAAGCTATAATTCCAGCAATCAAATTGACACAGAAATTAGGTATGCTGCTCTGTCTGGAGTGTTCTATCTGGCTAATATTGTTAAGCTAATCTATTATAGCTTCAATAATAGAACGTTTTGTTAACATCAATGTATCCCAAAGGGGGATAAAGGCATAAATTTTATTAAAAACCCATCTATCATATAGTATATTTCTACTAATTTGTTTATATTCATAGCAGGCTCCTTTGGTTATTCGGGTTACTCTTCAATTCTCCAAATTTAAAACACAAAGGAGCTTATTTAAAATTAAATATTAAAATCTCATCCAGCGTTCAGGTTAATATATATATATATATATTAATTTGATTATCAATTATAGTAATAGGAAAGATTAAAATAATTTTTCCTCAATTTTGTTGTATTGATCTTAAATTAAATAAGTACAAATAGATATTTACATACCATCAGATGATATGCTTCTTACACTGAAAAGATAGCTAAAAACTGTTACTTATTTTCTAATTAAAATAATGTGGGTTTACTTGTATTGAAGTATACTATTTTTAATATAAAGAATCACATAGTTCAGTTATTCAAGCTTTAGGAGAGCTTTGTTCTATAAGATATAATAGCTAAGGCTAAAATACCAAGCGTTTATTGGGTAAACAAAAATGTTTTTTTCGATAAAAAGAAAATAAAATTTTTAGGGAATTTGTTAAATTCCAAAAGAAAAATGCATAAAAATAGCCCCTTAAAAAGGCTACTTCTTAATTTTAGTTAACCACCGGTTTTAATGTAAGCATTAATTCCCAAAAGGATTAACAATAAAGGCTATGTTAACAAAAGAAAAAATCCTTGAAAAGGCTGAAGGAGAGGCATCCCTTATCCGCCATTTAGTTCCTGCATTTAATTCAAATGTAAGAAAAAAAAATTATAAATCTATATTCTCTGAAAAATATGATAAACTGAGTTTATCAATTTATTTTGATAAAGGCAGATGGAAGTTTAAATCTTTACTATTGAATATATACCCTATTCAGAATCTTTTATTGCTAAGCTATATCTAAAATACTGGGACCAATATGGTATTGATCGATCTGTTTTAGATCGGTTTGATGTAAGAC